>CAZILR010000330.1:0-6322 GCA_964539995.1 uncultured Planctomyces sp. | reverse complement strand
CGCCGATCCATCTCCCGGCAGGTTTCCCTGCAACGCGATGCCCGGCATGTCGAACAAATCGCGAATCGTGTTCTCGTACTCCGCCCGCGTCAGCCGTCGCACGCCGGTGCGGACTTCGCCCGCCAACTGAGCCTGCTCGGCTTTGACGAGCGACTCCTTCAACCACTTAGTCACGGCGGCCGTCTCGGCCACCGGCGGTCGAGCCTGCTTCTTGGGCGGCATCTCGCCTGACTCGATGCGGTCATGGATTTTGACCCACTTCGCGAAGTTGTCGGCGCTCGACAGATCGACTGTGAGCGACTTCAGATCAAGCCCCCCTTCGTGGGTCTCCTTGTCGTGACACTCGTAGCAGTGGGTCTCGAAGAATTTTACGGGAGGCATCTCGACCGCAGAGGTGTGCCGTTGGGCATTCAGAAGAATGAGACCGCTCAGCGCCGACCACGCCAATAATTTCCCGTAGCGATGCAAGTTCTGAAGTCGTTGAGTCATGAGCGATCCACGCACAAATTCAATGGATTCGAGGTTGGAGTCAGACGGCGAAATGATATCGCGTCAGATGAAAAAACATCGGTGCAGCAAAGCAGAGCGAGTCGATGCGATCAAGGACGCCGCCGTGGCCTTCGATCGCTTGGCCCCAGTCTTTGACACCTCGGTCCCGCTTGATCGCGGACATCACGAGTCCGCCGCCAAACCCTGTGAGCGCGATCGCCAGCGAGAGCCCGGCCGCTTGCCACGGGCTAAACGGCGTCGCCCACCACAGGCCGGAACCGATCGCGACTGTCGCGAGCACTCCGCCAATCAAGCCTTCCCAAGTCTTACCAGGGCTGACGGTCGGTGAGACGGCGTGCCTGCCGAGCGTCTTGCCAAAAACGTACTGCAACACGTCGCTCAACTCGCAGATTAAGACAAAGAAGAAAAGGAGCTTGCCATTTTGACCTGCGTAACCGGGGATCTCCAACAGCATGAGGATCGCGGGCGCGTGGCTGGCGCAGTAAACGCAGATCATCACACCCCATTGAATTTTGGCCGTCCGTTCGAGGAATCGCTCGGTTTGACCGGCGGCAGCACTCCGAATCGGCAGCAGCAAGAAAACGTAGACTGGAATGAAGATCGCGAACAAGCCGTACCACTGAATCCACAGCAGGTAGTACTGCATCGGCGTGACAAAAAAGAATGCCCAGAAGAGAGAGCGGTGATCTCCCAGATGAGTGGGTGTTAGCGTGATGAATTCGCGCAAGGCCAAGAAGGACGTGACGCAGAATAGCAACACCGATCCCGCTCCGCCGGTCGCCAGCGCCAGGCCGAAGACAGCAGTCATCATCCACCAACCACGGATTCGCGCGTTGAGGTTTTCGACCGTCTTTCGTCCAGACTCAGAGAGTGCTCTGCGCGAAAGACCCCAGCCGATCAACGACGACAACGCCAGCAAGGCGATCACGCCTTCAACCAGCCACATCAATTCGGCATCAAGTTTCACAGCTCACGAATCCTTTCGATCATTGATTGCGGATGCCGATGACGGCCTCGCGTGCTCGCACCAAAAAATCATCGCGACGCTCATTCTGCTCCAAGCGAATCGGGCTGCCGAACGTCACGCTCGAAATGATCGGGACGGGCAACAGCTCCCCCTTTGGCAGCACACGATTCATGTTGTCGAGCAGCACCGGGACCAGTTCGATCTCCGGCCGTTTTTTGGCGAGGTGAAACAAACCGCTTTTGAACGGCTGCGGGTCCGGGCCGGAAAACCGACTACCTTCCGGAAACAGAATCAACGAGTGACTCTCGCCGATCGCTGCGAGCATGTCTTCAATCGGATTGTCGCGAGCGGTCGGAGCCTTTCGCTCGATCAGTACCGCGTTAAAGACGCGCTCGGCAAAGAAGCGACGCAGTCGATTGGCGGTCCAGTAATCGCGTGCCGCGACCGGCCGAGTCAGTTGTCGCACAGCCGACGGCAACGTGGCCCACAAAACCGGGCCATCCAAATTGCTGGTGTGGTTCGCGAAGTAAACGCGCTGCCGCAGTTCCGGCCCACAGCCGAGCCACGTCGCTCTCGCACCCGACAGCAACTGCAAAAAAGAGGCGGTGAGTTGAGGAGTCATGCCGTCTCCACGATGTGAACGATGGCTCGGCATCGCCGCCAAATGGTGATGAGCGTCCCAGCGACAATCAGCCCCAACGCCACCACAAAGATCAGGCTGCTCGAAGTGAAGTAGACCGCCACGGCATTCGCGATCGCGGCCAGTGTCATCACCGCCATTCGATGCTGCTTGGCCATCGGACCATGAAACTGCTGCCCGGCTCCCATCGACGCTCCCAACGTGCGGACATACGCCGCAATGACCGCCAACACTGCGGCCGCCCAAGCCAACTCGCGCAACCACACGGGATCAGCGAACGCATAACCGCTGCCGATGAAGATGAACGAGTCTGAGAACCGATCTGGCAACTCGTTGAACAGCTCTCCCGACTTCGTACGAAATCCCCCCTCAACCGCGACCATGCCGTCAAAGAGATTGCACAGCAGACGCAATTGAATCCCAACAGCCGCCAGTACAAAGCATCCGCATTTCAAATCGGCCGTTTTCACGATGCCAACTGCCAGGAACCCCGCACCAGCCAGAGCGCCGAACAGAATGCTCAGCAGTGAAATTTGATTCGGCCTAAACCCCACACGACTCAACCACCGCGCCGTTGCCGCAGCCCATCGAGTGTCTCTCGCTTGAATCGGGCGTCTGGAAAGTGTGTCGTTCAATCGTTCGCTCCCAAGGAAGTCTCATCCGTGGCAGTTAGGTCGGGGACTTCTTTGAGCAGATCTTGCAGCAGTGAGTCGGTTCCGTGCTTCATGGTCCAGGAGCGGAGGTAGCTCCAGTCGATGATTGGGCCGCTGACCGACAAGACGTTGACGGCATCATCGAGGTCTTTGCGCCGCTGCCAGCGGAGTTTCTGAATGACGACGTCTTCAGGCGTTGGAAGCCATGCCTCGCGTTGAATCTCTTCCACTTTTTCTCGGCGACGGCGGCGGAAACGTTCCTCGTGGTGGTCGTCTTTGGCGTTCAGGCGGAACAATTCGATCTGAAAGTTTGACGGGACGTAAGTGATGACATTCCGCACCGAGCCGGTGATGCCTTCCATCCGAATCTGTGGGTCCAGCGAAAACTCCGGACCCAATCGGTTGACCAACGCGCGCAGTTGTCCCGGTTTGACCTTGACGACAAAATCGGCATCGTGTGTGGAGCGAGCGACCCCGTACGCATTCGAGGAAAACGCTCCCACGAGCATGTAGTCGATCTGTTCGGCCTCCAAGGCTTCCACGACAGCGGCGGTCACTTCCACGTTATTCATCGAGCACCCCGGCATCTCGATAAATTCCGGCTTCGTCAATTTTCCGACGGATCGCCAGTCGGCGGCGTAATTCCGATTCAACCTGCTCGTCGCTGAATTCAGGGAACTGCCAGCGGATGCCATTACGCATCAACAGGCAGCCGTCCTCAAACAACCGAGGACCATCGAGCATCTTTTCGCCGATCGACCTGCGTCGGGCACGCAGCACTTTGTCGATGAAGATCGAATCCATCAAGGCTTTGGTTTCGGCGTCAGGTTGACTCATGGTTTGATCTCCTTGATGGCCAGGGAACTCACACCATCTCCAACCCGCGCATCGTTGCGGTTCCGGTCGAGAATTTGTCCGCTTCGATCCCCAGGCGTTGCAGCATCGAGACGAACAGGTTTGTCAGCGGGTAGTTGTTTTGCTGATCGAACGTCAGATGCTGGCCGTGTCGGAAGCCGCCGCCGGCGAACAGGACCGGTAGATTCACGTTCGAGTGCGAGTTCGCGCTCCCCATGCAGGTGCCGTAGAGGACCATCGTGCGGTCGAGCAGCGATTGGCCTTCCTCTTTCGTGTCATTGAGCGCGGTGAGGAAGCCGTTGAGGGCGTCGAACTGGCGTTCCTCGTGGCCTCGCAGTTCGGTCAGGACTTCCGGGCGATTGCCGTGGTGCGTGATGTTGTGGATGACCGTCGTGTCGATGAACAGCGAGATCAGCCGCGTCGAATCGGTCTCCAGCGCGAGCTTGATGACGTCGAAGATCAGCTTCGTTCGTTGGACGAACGCCTTGGCATCGTCGATGTCTTCCGGAGGCTGAGCGTTGACGGTCGGCTTCGGCTTGTGCTCCCAGGCTTCGGAGCTTTCCAGCCGTTGTTCGAGTTCTCGCACCGATGTGAAATACTGATCCATCCGCCGCTGATCGGCTTTGGACAGCGAGCGGTTCAATCGCTGCGACTGCTCGCCGACGAAATCCAATAGGCTGCGTCCCTGACGAATTGCCTCGACGTTGGCGGCGACCTCGTCCGGCTTGCCCTGCACGAACAACTTTTGAAACAGCTTCTTGGGACTGCGTTCGGCGGAGATCGGAGCGCCGCTGCGGGTGTAGCTGAGCGTCGCGTTGTTCTCGTTGCTATTGGCCAACACGAGCGACGGGTAGCGTGTCCGGTTGCCAAGTTGTTCGGCCGCGAATTGGTCGAGCGACACCCAATTCCGAAAGCCACCTCGTTCGGGGTGCGGCGCTCCCGTGAGAAAACACCTCTCGGCCGCGTGAGCTCCGGTCACGCCCGGATGGCTCACGCCTGAGAACACCGTGAACTTGTCGCGATGCGCGGCGAGCCGTTCCAGATACGGGCTGAGCGTGTAGTCCCGGCCCTCTTTCTCTGGGAAGAAGAACTGCGGCAGGATGCCCATGTTCGTCTCGATGGCCACCATCCGCCGAGGCGTCGCCTTCGCGTCTTCCGCGCCGAACGTGGGCCGCATGGCATCGAGCCAGGGTAGCGACATCGCCACTCCCGCCCCGCGTAAAAATGCTCGTCGAGATAACGGGCTGCGAATCGTCGAACCACAAAGACTCATTGGGCACTCCTCGGATAAAGGCCATCAATGACAATGATCGTATTGCAATCTCCACTTGAAACCAGTGCCCCCACCGGGCTTGTCCCAGTGGCTCGCGGGATTCTGCGCTACTCAAGTTGTCACGGATTTTGAGTAGTGCAAAATCCCGCGAGCCACCCCGGCAAGCGGGGTGGGGAAAGACTCAACAAGCCACTAACCAAGCTTTGACCGGAAGTAGTCCGCTCCGGCCGTAAGCGCGTCCGCCAGTTTCGACGGATCTTTGCCTCCGGCTTCGGCCATATCCGGACGGCCGCCGCCGCCACCACCGACGATCTTGGCGGCGGTTTTGACGCAGTCACCGGCGTGCAGACCCTTCGCAATCAGGTCTTTGCTGACGGCGGCGGTCAGGCTCACTTTACCATCGATCACCGCGCCGATCAGGACTGCGGCGGGAGCGGCTTTGTCGCGGATGATGTCGATCATCTCGCGGATCGCGTCGCGTGTGGCATTCTCAGCCAAGTGCGCAACGACGCGGACTCCGCTGATCGTTTCGGCCTTCGCGATCAATTCGTCGATCGTGCCGGCGGCGGCTTGGCTGTTGAGTTTCGACAGATCACGCTTCGTGTCGCGGAGTTCGTCTTGCAGCGCGGCGACTCGCTTGCCGAGTTCGTCGGCGGGAGCTTTCAGTTGTACGCAGAGTTCTTTGACGAGCGATTCGAGCTGCCGTGTCTTCTCCAACGCTTTCGGTCCAGTCACGGCTGAGATGCGGCGGACGCCCTTGGCGACCGGCTCTTCGGCGGGGGCCGAAATCTCCGGGATCGCGTCCTCCATGCTCCAGTCACCCATGCGGACGACCCGGACGTTGTCGGGATACTTCTCGCCGAAGAGCGCCATCGCTCCGAGTTCTCGCGCCTCGGCAATCGGCATCAGCTTCGTCGTCACTGCCGAACCTTCGGCGATGCGAGTGTTGATTTCGGTCTCGATGGTTTGCAGTTCCTCGTCGCTGACCGGCTTGCCGTGCGTGAAGTCGAAGCGGAACGTGTCACGGTCCACCTTGGAACCTCGTTGCGTCGCCTGCTCGCCGAGCGTCTGCCGCAACGCGTGATGCAGAATGTGCGTGGCCGAGTGTGCTCGACGAATGCCTGCTCGACGTTCGGAATCGACGGTCGCAGTCACGGTTTGGCCGACGGACAGTTTGCCTTTTTTGAGCGTGCCAATGTGCAGCCAGACGTCGCCGTCTTTCTGTGTGTCGAGCACTTCAAACTCGACGCCGTCCGCAGTGAGCGTGCCGACGTCGCCGACTTGTCCGCCGGACTCCCCGTAGATCGGCGTCCGATCGAGCGCTATGCCAACCGGCTCTTTATGCCCGACGGTCGTGAACTCGTTGACCAGCTCGGCACCGGCGATGATGCCGACGACCTTGCTGTCGTTCACGGTCGTCTTTT
>CAZILR010000329.1:0-6341 GCA_964539995.1 uncultured Planctomyces sp. | reverse complement strand
GGTTCAACGTCGAAAGCACGATGCGCGGAGGGGTGATCGCCGCCGAAAAGCTGGCCGCCGCCGAAAAGTCCGGCATCCTCAGCGACACTCCCGAGCTGACGACCATTCGCATCAGCACAATCCCCGAACGCATGCTCTACGACGTCACCGAATTGACCGTCAAGCCGGGCAAGAAAGTCAAACTCACCTTCGCGAATCTCGATTTCATGCCGCACAACATCCTGCTGGTGAAGCCGGGCACGGACAACGACATCGGCCTGAAGGCGATGGCGCTTGGAGCCGGCGGCTTCGCCGTGAGTTATGTCCCGGAGAGTGCCGACATCCTTTGGTCCAGCAAGCTGGTCGATTACGGCAAAGAGCAAGTCATCGACTTCACCGCTCCGCAGGACGAGGGAGCCTATCCCTACATCTGCTCGTTCCCTGGTCACCACCTGCTGATGCGGGGCACGCTGTATGTGACGAACGACCTGAAAGCGTTCCTCGTCAAGAACCCCAAGCCGGTCGTCAAGCTGACCGAGTGGAAACTCAGCGACCTACAGCCAGACCTCAAGCGCGTCGATCAGCAGCGCAATTTTCTCAAAGGCCAACAGCTATTCACAAAACTGGCCTGCGCCCAATGCCACAAGATCACCGGAGCCGATCCCGCTCCCTCGGCCGTTCATGACCATGCTCATGCAGGCCATTCGCACGGCCCCAGTCTGACGGTCGGTCCAGACCTGGCGGACGTCGTCAAGAAGCACAAGGGGGACGCGAAGGTGTTGTTGCAGGAGATTATCGAACCGTCCCGCAACGTCGAAGAGAAGTACCGCAAGTTCATCTTCGAGTTGGAGTCCGGCAAATTGGTCACCGGCAACATCGTCTCCGAGGACAAACAGACCGTGACCGTCCAGACCGGCCCGACCGCAGATCAACAACAAAAACTCACGAAACAAGACATCGAATCACGCCGCCCGTCCCCGATCTCCATCATGCCCGCGGCGATCCTCAACCCCTTGGACAAGGAACAGATCCTGGATCTGCTCGCGTATCTGCTCGCGACCGGGAAAGCGGATCACCCTGCGTTCCAACAACCGAAGAAGTAACGTCAACTGAAAACCTTCGTGCTCAACACCGGAACGACTCGCTTAAAGCCAAGAATACCGATCACGACCGACAAATCCGGTGCCAGAATTCGCAAGCCGGAGGCTTGTCAGCCATTAGCCGGTGGTTGAGCACAACGATACCACCAGATGACTTCCGACGACGGAATTTACCATCACGGAGCCAGGAGCACTGCATGACCATCCCACGATTGCAAAGACTGATTTTCGCCCTGCTTGGAGTTTGCTGTTTGTCAGCGACTCCCGCATCGGCGCAATCGAAACCGCTGCGAGTCTTCATCCTCGCGGGTCAGTCCAACATGGAGGGCCACGCGAAGGTCGAGACGTTTGATTTCATCAGCGACGATCCAGCGACGGCTCCGCTGCTCAAGCAGATGCGCGGCGCGGATGGCAAAGCTACCGTGTGCGAAGGGGTCTGGATTTCGTACTTCACCGGCAGCGGCGATGAGAACGGTGAAGGGCACGGCAAGCTGACGGCCGGGTATGGCTCGCGGCGAAACCCGACGGAAGACGGAGGTAAGATCGGGCCGGAGTTCACGTTCGGCCTGACGATGGATGCGGCGTTCGACGAACCAGTGCTGCTCATCAAGACGGCGTGGGGCGGCAAGAGCCTGCACACCGACTTTCGCTCGCCGAGCGCCGGGCCGTATGTGTTCAACGAGTCGCAGATCGCCAACTTTCAGAAGCAAGGCAAGGACATGGAGGCGATCAAGGCGGAGAAAGTGAAAGAGACCGGCCGCTACTACCGGCTGATGATCGAGCATGTGCGGCATGTCTTGAGCGACATCAAACGTGTGTGTCCGGCCTACGACGAGAAGCAGGGGTTTGAAATCTCCGGCTTCGCATGGCTCCAAGGCTGGAACGACCTCGTCGATTCCGGCGTGTATCCGAATCGAAACAAGTCCGGTGGCTACGATGCCTACAGCGAAGCGATGGCGCACCTCATTCGCGACGTGCGCAAAGACTTGAACGCGCCGCGGATGCCGTTCGTGATCGGCGTGCTAGGGGTCGGCGGAGCAAAGCCGAATGAGCAAACCATCGAGTTTCGCAAGGCGATGGCCGCTCCGGCGGCATTGCCGGAATTCAAAGGCAACGTGGTCGCCGTGGAGACCGCGCCGTTCTGGTCCGAGGAACTCGGAGCCATCGCGGAGAAACACGAGAAGGTGCGGCAGATGAGCTACTACCTCAACTCGAAACACAAGGATCACGCCAACGCCGATGGCAAGATGACAGAAGCTCACAAGCGAGAGTACCTGAAGGACTTCGAAGCGAAACTCATCACTCCTGAAGAAGCCACACTCTGGCAACGCGGAGCCTCGAACGCGGGCTATCACTACCTCGGCTGCGCGAAGACCTTCGCCCTGATGGGCAGGGCGTTCGCCGAAGCCACGCTGACGATGATGAAGGAACAGCCGTAGGTTGGAACCAGCGGCGATTCGCCGCGCTGGCCCGCCATGTTTATCGACGTTTCAAGATGGTGGGCCGGCGCTCGATGCGAGCTGGTCCCACCCTACATTGAAATTGAGAAGAGCCATCCAGATGCCACGGCCTGACAGGAACACTCGAATGTTCGCAATCAGAAAATCATCGCTCTGCCGAACGCTGATTGTGGTCGCAGCCGTGACGTGTGCGCGAGCGACAGCCGCCGCTCAAGACACGGCGCGAGAGGTACGATTCAATCGCGACGTGTTGCCGATCCTCGCGGAGAACTGCTTTCAATGTCATGGCTTCGACCGAGGGCAACGGCAGGCCGGGTTGCGGTTGGACCGAGCGGACGGCGCGACGGCGGAGTTGGAATCGGGAGCGCGGGCGATTGTGCCGGGGGACGCGAAGCGGAGCATGCTGGTCGAGCGGATCAGTTCGGACGATGCCGACACGGTGATGCCGCCGCGCGCAACGGGCCGGCGGCTCACGGCGGCGCAGCGCGAGACGTTGCGACGGTGGATCGAGCAAGGGGCGAAGTACGAACCGCATTGGGCGTTCATTCCGCCGCGAGCGGTCGAGCCGCAGGTGGTGAAATCTCAAATCTCCGAGCATCCGATTGACTGCTTCATCCGTGCGCGGCTGGCGGAAGAAAACCTCGCGCCGTCGCCGGAGGCGGAGCGGGAGACGTTGATTCGGCGCGTGTCGCTGGACTTGATCGGGTTGCCGCCGTCGCCGTTGGAGGTCGAGGCGTTCGTCAACGACGCGCGGGGCGATGCGTTCGAGCGGATGGTCGATCGGCTGCTCGGTTCGGAGCATTTCGGTGAGCGGTGGGCGCGGTGGTGGCTGGACCTCGCGCATTACGGCGACAGCGACGGCTACTTGCAGGATTTCATTCGGCCGGTCGCGTGGCGGTATCGGCAGTGGGTCGTTGAGGCGTTCAATCGCGATCTGCCGTTCGATCAGTTCACGATCCAGCAACTCGCCGGTGATCTGCTGCCCGACGCGACGGTCTCACAGCGGATGGGGACCGGCTTCCTGCGGAACACGCTGAGCAATCGCGAGGGGGGCGCGGACCTGGAAGAGTATCGCGTCAATCAGGTGCTCGACCGCACGGCCAGCGTGGGAACAACGTGGCTCGCGCTGACGTTCGGGTGTGCTCAGTGCCACGACCACAAGTTCGACGCGATCTCGCAGCGCGAGTTCTTTCAGCTTTACGCCTTCTTCAACAACGCGGACGAAGCGAACTTCGCCGCCCCGCTGCCGGGCGAGCGGGAACCGTTCGAGGTGGCGAAGCGCGACTACGACCGCAAACGGGCCGAGTTGCTGGCCCCGGTCGCCGAACGGCTTGCCGAGTTGCTGGCCGATTGGGAACGTCGGCTGCTGCACGCGGAGACGCATCCGAGCGATGACTTCGCGTGGGAGCGAACGCTCGAATTGCTCGGCCTGCAATGGGGGCAGAATCTTGGCGAGGGACAGCTAGAGGGACTGAACATCGTCAAGACGCCGCTCGCGCTGCGGACGGCGGATCAACGCGAACGTCTTCTCGACTATTTCCTACACACCGCTCCGCCGCGCGAATACGGCGAACCGTTCAAGGAACTCAAGGTCGCCGAGTTAATCGGGAAGCTCGACGCGCTGAAGAAGTCGCTGCCGCCACTGACTCGCGCGCCGGGCATGATGACGTTCCCGACGCGGCGCGCGACGCATGTGTTCCAGCGCGGTGACTTCCGTCGGCAAGGCGATCCGGTCACGCCCGCCACGCTCGCCGCACTGCCTGCGATGAAGAGAGACGATCCGCCCAATCGGCTCGCGCTGGCGCGATGGCTCGTATCGCCGGAGCACCCGTTGACGGCGCGCGTTGCCGTGAATCGGCTGTGGCAGGAGTTGTTCGGCCGGGGACTCGTCGCGACTTCGGACAACTTCGGAGTGCGCGGCGAACGACCGTCGCATCTCGAATTACTCGATTGGTTGGCGATTGAGTTCGTAAAGCGTGGTTGGAGTGTGAAAGACCTGCTGCGGCTGATCGTCACGTCGCGGACGTATCGGCAGTCGTCGAACGCTTCACCGGAACTGGTCGCGCGCGATCCGCGCAACGTGTTGCTCGCGCGGCAGACGCGGCTGCGGTTGCCAGGCGAAGCGGTGCGCGACTCTGCACTCGCGGCGAGCGGTCTGTTGTCGCGCACGATCGGCGGGCCGAGCGTCAAGCCGCCACAGCCGGCCAGTGTCTCGAAGGAAGGCTACGCGAACTCGTGGGAACCGAGCACCGGGGCCGACCGCTATCGGCGCGGGCTTTACACCTGGATTCAGCGCACGTCGCCGTTCGCGCAATTCGTGACATTCGACCTGCCCGATGCCAGCCGTAGTTGCACGCGCCGCGAACGCTCGAACACGCCGCTGCAGGCGCTCAACCTGCTGAACGATCCGACGTTCTTGGACTGCGCCCGCGCTCTGGCCGCGCGCATCCGTCGCGAATCACGCGGTGAAGATGCGGAACGACTCGCACACGCCTTTCGGCTGACTCTCGCCCGCGCACCAACCGACGTGGAATCCGCGAGACTGCTCGCGTACCTGAATCAGCAACGTGAACTGTTCTCCCGCGACACAACCTCGGCCCGTGATCTGACCGACCAAGCCCCCGACGCCGACCCCGCCTGGATCGCGCTCGCCAGCGTGCTCTTGAACCTCGACGAATTCATCAACCGGGAGTGATCGTGCCATCTGTCAATGTCGTCGCAGACCAAATCAGCCGGCCGGAACTGTCGAGCTTGAAGCGACAGGCGATCGACTTCGATGAATTTGAAGTGACCTATCGCAACTACTCGCTCGCGTTTCCCGCCAACGGCGGCCAGTTGATTTCGTCGCCGAGCGGCTCCGACGATGCTCCAACGAACCTCACCGACGGCTGGCGGAACGGTGCGGGAAAGATGTGGAAGAGCGCCGCCCATCCGAGCGGCCCGTTGGAGTTCACCTATGAGTTCGCGAACCCGATCACGATCGAGAAAGTCCAATTGCATCAGCATCCACAGTGGCCAAGCAAAAAAGTCGAAGTCCTCGTGTCCGAAGACGGCGCGAACTGGCAGCCGCTCGTCCGCGGCGAGATGCTCGAAAAACATCCGCACGGAGCGAACTACAACTTCCTGCTGAAAAAGAAACTGGCCGCGCCGGCCAAACAGGCGAAGGTGCGGATTCTCTCCGGCCACAAGCCCGATCACTGGGGACTCGGCGAGATCGAATTCTTCGGCACCGGAGCGGTTGCTCTGCCCGATGACGACTGGTTCCATGTGAACGTCGATCTGTTGGTTCTCCAACCCGGCGACACGATTCATTACCGACTGATTACGACGAATGCGAAGGGAACGACGACCGGCGTCGATCAGTCGTTCACATTGCCAACGGACACGAAGCCGGACGTCATCACCGGCCCCGCGAGCCGGATTCACAACAGCTCCGCGAAAGTCGAAGGCCGGCTCAACCCGCTCGGCAAGAAGACCGAGTTCTACTTTGAATACGGCCCGACGAACGACTACGGACGCAAAACATCTCCTCGCTACGGCGGCCTGCAAATCACACCGCGACTAGCCTTTGACACGCTCACCCACTTGAACCCCGGCGCGACGTACCACTATCGGCTCGTCGCCGTGAATGAAACCGGAACAAGCTACGGCGCGGATGCGACGCTGGAAGCGAAGTAGTTGCTGCCGTCTTCAATTCCCACAGCCAGTCCGACAACATGCTGGCGAGGTTCGCCAGTTGCTCCATCCAAAGTGAGACCGCAAACTATCGCCGTGAGCACCGCGAACCGACTCTGCAATAATG
>CAZILR010000328.1:5116-6345 GCA_964539995.1 uncultured Planctomyces sp. | reverse complement strand
ATTTGCGGAGGATCACGTCGGTCATGAAAATCTCCGGCGAATTGGAACGTGTCGCCGACATCAGCGTTCACATCGCCGAACGAGCCTGTGCTCTCGTCAATCAGCCGGGGATCGAGATTCCGGAAAATCTCCAAGAGATGGCCGCCCGAGCCGTTGAGATGCTGCACAAGGCGATCGACGCCTACGTCGGACTCGACAGCCAGCTCGCTAGACACATCGTCGAATCCGACAACGTCGTTGATGAACTCAACCGCGAGATCATTTACGAGTTGATGGACACGATGCAGACTCATCCCGAACTCATCGAACCGGCGATGAGCCTCTTCTCCGCGACTCGCCACATCGAACGGGTTGCCGACCACGCCACGAACATCGCCGAGGACGTCGTCTATCTGGTCGAAGGGGAAATCATTCGTCACCGAGCACACTTCCGGTGATTCGGAGTGCGGTGTGTCAGCACCGCTTTGGATTTCTCCGCCCAAATCTGTTTTGATACGCCACCTGCGGAATCGCCGCAGGCTTTGTTTCGAACGCCCCAAAGCGGTACTGACACACCGCACTCCAAAGATGCACATCCAACGCGGCTTTCAACAACCTGATCAATACCGCGGCGGCTGGGTCACGATCGGCAATTTCGATGGCGTGCATCGCGGCCATCAGAGCATGTTGACCAAGCTGGTCCAGCAGGCGAATACGGCGGGGACTCCGGCTGTCGTGATGACGTTCGATCCGCATCCGATTGCCCTGTTGCGTCCGCAGCAGACGCCGCCGGCATTGAGTCTGCTCGATCACAAGTTGCAACTCTTTGAGCAACACGGCATCGACACCGTCGTGATCTACCCGACCGACCATGCACTGCTGCAACTCACGCCAGACGAGTTCTTTCAAAAAATCGTACTGGGCGAGCTTAATGCGGTTGGACTGGTCGAAGGCCCCAATTTCTTTTTTGGACATCATCGAGCGGGCAATGTTGGCACGTTGAAAACACTGTGCGAGGCCGCAGACCGAACTCTAGAAGTGGTCCCGGCGGTGATCGTGAATGGGCGAATGATTTCCTCCAGCGAAGTCCGCTCTCGCATCGCTGCCGGCCAAATTGCCGAAGCAGTTGAGATGCTCGGTCATCCGTATCGTGTGCGCGGCCTCGTTAGCGTCGGTTCTGCCAGAGGCCGCACCATCGGTTTTCCGACGGCCAACATGGAAGGAATCACGACCCTGCTGCCTCCCGATGG
>CAZILR010000328.1:0-5106 GCA_964539995.1 uncultured Planctomyces sp. | reverse complement strand
TTATGCCGGACGTTGCATGATCAACGGAACCGCTTATCCCGTCGCGATCAACCTCGGTCCCAATCCGACTTTTGGGGAGGCCGCCCGGAAGTTCGAGGCGCATCTGCTCGGCTTCGCAGGGGACTTGTACGGGCAGACGCTCGATGTCGACTTCCTGTCGCGGATCAGGGATGTTGTGCGGTTTGAGTCGAGTGATGCCTTAAAGCAACAGCTCAATCAGGACTTAGAGACCGTGCGTGCTCTGGCGAACGCGGCGAGAGGGCAGTAGTTTGGTCCGCTTGAACGTGGGGCAGATTTTCAATCTGCCCGTCCACAACGAACCGCACTGGCAGGTTGAAAACCTGCCCCACGAGAACGCTCGCCTCATGACCATCAACTGGGAACCGCTTCGTCCGATCATCGCCGAGCACCAACGCTTCGTGCTCTCCAGCCATGTGCGGCCGGATGCCGACGCGCTGGGCTCGGAACTCGGCATGGCGGCGCTGCTCGAAGGGATGGGCAAAGAGGTGCGGATCGTGAACCCATCGAGTTCGCCCGCCAATTTGCTGTTCTTGGACCCGACACAACGAGTCAAAAAGTTTGGCGAAGGGATGACCTCCGCCGAGGCACTCGACACCGAAGTTCACATGATTCTGGACACCAGCGCGTGGGGACAACTCACGGAACTTGGCAGCGTCATTAAGCACACGAAGGCGAAAAAGGTACTGATCGATCACCACGTCAGCTCCGACGATCTCGGTGCGATCGAGTTCAAAGATACGACGGCAGAGGCCACCGGGGCACTCGTTTTCCAACTCTTCCGCTTCTTCGACGTACCGATCCCGAAAGCCGCCGCCGAAGCGCTGTTCTGTGCGATCGCGACCGACACCGGTTGGTTTCGGTTTCCGTCCACAACGGCAAGCACGCTCCGCATCGCAGGCGACCTGATTGACGCCGGAGCGAAGCCGAATTTACTGTTTCAAGCCCTGTACGAGCAGGCGACCCTCTCCAGAACCAAGCTGGCGGGCCGAGTGCTCAGTACCGTGAAGCTCGAATGCGAGGGCAAGTTGGCGTATGTCACGGTAACTCAGCAGGACTTCGCCGAAACCGGCGCGGTTCCGGCTGACACTGAAGACCTCGTCAACGAATGCCTGAAGATCGCGGGGACCAAAGCTGCGTTCATCGCCATCGAGCAACCGACCAAATCCGTGAAGGTCAGCTTCCGCAGCCGAGTTGGTTTGAACGTGGCCGAAGTCGCCGAACGCTTCGGTGGCGGCGGCCACAAGCAAGCGGCTGGAGCGATCCTCCCCGGACCAGTACCCTCCGCGATTGCTCAAGTGCTGGCCGCGATGAAAGCGGCCGTCGCCACTTGAGTCCCACCGACTGTCCCACCCGTTTCCCCTTGAATGCGAGTCACGCGATGTCTCATCTCGAACTCCACGGCAGCCCGCCGGGCGAACCGCGCCGAGGCTTTCTGACCCACATCCTCGCCGCCGGCATTGGCCTGCTGGTCGGAGCCGTGCCGGCCGTATCCGGCTTGGCCTTCTTTCTTGACCCTTTGATGCGGAAGAAGAAAGCAGGCAGCGGGGACGGTTTCCTGAAAATGCCGGTCGCGCTCGATGCGCTGGAGGTCAACGGCGAGCCGCAGTTGGTGAAGATTCTCATGCCTCGAGTGGACGCTTGGAATACTTACGGAACGCAGCCGGTCGGAGCGGTTTATCTGCGTCGCACCGACAAAGACAAAGTCGTCGCGTTCAACTCCCGGTGTCCGCACCTGGGCTGTGCCGTCGATTACAAGCCGGCGGACAAAATTTACTTCTGCCCTTGCCATACGAGCGCGTTCGGCTTGGACGGCGAGAAACAGAACGACATCCCGCCGCGACCACTCGATGCCCTCGATCTCGAAATCCGCAACGGCAACGAAATCTGGCTGAAGTTCCAAAACTTCCGGGCGACGACGGCGGAGAAGATTCCGGTCGCGTGAATCTCACTCGTTTAACCGCACGCCGCAGGCACGCGCGTTCGGAAAGAACTCGAATAATTGTGCCATCTTCGCGCGTGCGTGCGGTTAAGCGAGTGCTGACCGGATCCTCAAACACTCAAAACTCCTTCAACTCAACTCACCATGAACGCACTCATCAATTGGCTCGACGATCGCACCGGCCTGAAGAAGCTGATGCACGAGGCTCTTTACGAGAACATCCCCGGCGGCTCTCGCTGGCGATACGTCTGGGGGAGCACGCTCGTCTTCACCTTCACGATTCAGGTCATCACCGGCCTCTTCCTCTGGACGGCCTACAGCCCCAGCACGACGACTGCTTGGGAAAGCGTGTACTACATCCAGCATGAGATGCAGTTCGGCTGGCTAGTGCGCGGGCTGCATCACTTCTCGGCGCAGGCGATGACCGTGCTGTTGGCGTTGCACCTGATGCAGGTCGTGATCGACGGAGCGTACAAGGCTCCGCGTGAGATCAATTTCTGGCTTGGTCTGATTCTGATGCAGATCGTGCTCGGCCTCGGCCTGACCGGTTATCTACTGCCGTGGGATCAGAAGGGCTACTACGCGACGCAAGTCTCCACCGAGATCATGGGGGCCACGCCAGTCGTTGGCCCGCAGTTGCAGAACCTCGCTCAAGGCGGCCCACAGTACGGGCATCACACGCTAACCCGATTCTTTGCGATGCACGCGGGAATTCTACCGGCGACACTCATCGCGTTTCTGGCTCTACACATCGCGGTCTTTCGCCGCCACGGCATCACGGTTCCTGATCCGGATCGCGCGCCGGCGACAACCTTCTGGCCGGATCAAGTTTTGAAGGACGGCATCGCGTGCCTCGCGGTGCTCGCGACGGTACTCGCGCTGACGATCTTCAAGGGAGCGGAACTCAGCGCGCCGGCCGATCCGTCCGAAGCGTACTCGGCCGCTCGGCCCGAATGGTACTTCCTGTTTTTGTTCCAGTTCCTGCGGTTCGAGTGGGTCGAGCATCAAGGGCTCGCGTTCGGAGCGATCTACGTTCCCGGAGCCTTGATGACCGTGCTGGTCGCGATGCCGATCCTCGGCCGCTGGCGAGCCGGTCACGCCTTCAATGTTGCGTTCATGATGCTGACAATGCTGGGCATCGTCGGCCTCACGGCCTTGGCGTTGAAGAACGATGCCGCTGATCCGGATGTCATCGCTGCCGTCCAACAAGCTCACGAAGACGGAGTTCGCATAGTGGAGTTGGCGAAGCGTCCCGAAGGCATCCCGCTCGAAGGTGCCGTTTCGTTGCTACGAGCGGACCCCAAGGCCCAAGGCCCGCGACTGTTCGCTCGCAACTGCGCTCCGTGTCACCGCTACAATGGCCACGACGGCACCGGCCGTGAAATGGTCAAGATCGTGAAAAAGGAAGATGGCACGAAGGAGCGGGTCAAAGAGAACGCCACCGCGACCGATCTTGGCAACTTCGGTTCACCCGAATGGATCAAGGCGGTCATCACCGATTTCAAAGGGACGTTCTCAGCGTTGGAGAACGTCAAAGACAAGGACGACAAAACTAAGCTCGCCGATTCGTCGAAACACTTCCTCGAAGGAGATATGTCTGGCTGGTCCGCTTCACATGCTCAGCACTGGCGAGTGAAGGAGAACGAGCAAGCTCTAGCAGACTTGGTGGCGTTCCTGCATTCGCAAGGGCAACGCAAAGGCTCGCCAGGCATCTCGGATGAATCGCCGAAGCGCGGCCGAGAAATCTTTGAGACCGGCAAGCTCCCGGTCGGCGAGTTTGAAACGAAATGCCTCGACTGCCACTCACTCCAGCCAATTGGCGAAGACAAGCTGCTCGGCGAAGTCGGAGCCGGCCCGACACTCACCAGCTACGGCGGAGACCGTTGGCTCCGCGAGTTCCTCCAAAACCCCGGCCACGAAAAGTTCTACGGTTCCAACAACGCCATGCCTGCCTTCGGCGAACGTCTGACTGAGAAGGAACTCGACCTGCTCGTCCGCTGGATGGCCGGGGACTACGAATAATTTTGTTTAACCGCAAGCCGCAGGCGTGCGCGTCGGACTGCGACTGATGTTTGACTGTCGTTCGTCGCGCGTGCCTGTGGCTTGCGGTTAAACGAGAGACTCGGCCCAATGTCATCCCTCATCACTGTTCAAACCGGCGCGCGACTGCATTTCGGATTGCTCGCCGTACAAGCGGCGAGTGGTCGAAACTTTGGCGGCGTGGGGTTGATGGTCGAGTCGCCAAGCTGCGTGCTCACGCTCGAAGCGAGCGACCGCGATGAATGCTTGGCCGATCCAGAAATGTCCTCCCGATTGACCGCTTGGCGCGATGAGTATCGTCGCCAATGCCCCGTCGAATATCAGCCGCCGGCGTGCCGCATCCGTCTCACGCAAGCCATACCGTCACACACGGGTTTGGGGTCGGGGACACAAACCTCGCTCGCGCTGGCCGCCGCGCTGTCTCGATTGAGCGGCGAAGACGATCTGGCCGCCTCGGAGTTGGCTCGTCGCATCGGCCGCGGCGCGCGATCCGCTCTCGGCATTCATGGCTTTGAACGCGGCGGCCTGTTGGTTGAGGGAGGCAAACGGCAGCCCAACGAGATCAGCCCGCTCGTTGCGCGACTCGATTTCCCACCCGACTGGCGAGTGTTGCTCGTCACTCCCAACGACCGGCGCGGCTTATCAGGTGACGCCGAACGCGCCGCGTTCTCGCGACTCACGCCGATGCCGGCCTCACTGACGGAAACACTTTGCCGAATCGTGCTCATGGAATTGCTGCCGGCCGTCGCCAGTGCAGACTTTGCGACCGCCGCTGCCGCCCTCCAGGAATTCGGGCAGTTGAACGGATCGCACTTCGCACCCGTTCAAGGGGGAGTCTTCGCCGATCCGCAGATGGCCGCGCTCGCTCAGTGGCTCATCGAACAAGGCCACGTTGGAGTCGGCCAATCCTCGTGGGGGCCGACGCTGTGGATTCTGTGCCGTGATGAAACGGACGCGACCCGCTGCCGTGAAAAGATCGCGTTGCATCCGTCCGCCAGAGCTTGCACGATTCATCTCACTGCGGCACAAAACAACGGTAGCAGCGCTCGCCAGAGCGTGGGTGCATGAACGCAACGCCCCACGCTCTGGCGAGCGTGGCTACGAGG
>CAZILR010000327.1:756-6359 GCA_964539995.1 uncultured Planctomyces sp. | reverse complement strand
GCGATACTCGTCGCGATTCTGTTGCCAGCCGTGCAGGCCGCTCGCGAGTCGGCACGCCGATCCCAGTGCCAGAACAATCTCAAGCAGATTGGCCTCGCGCTACACAATTACCACAACATCCATAAGACGTTCCCGCCGGGAATGATCGCCACGCTGTTTCTGAACATAACGCCGTCCACCACGCAGCGGACGACCAATCCACTTGAAGCGGTCCAGCAGAACTCCGCAACCTTGGGCTATCACGGTACGAGTTGGATGCTGCACATTCTCCCTGGCTTGGAGTTTTCGACGCTCACAAAACAGTGGCTGTATACGTTGAATGTGTACGACAACGGTATGAACGTCAGCACGGTCTTTAATCCCTTCCGGCCGGCGATCACCGATATTCCTGGCTTTTATTGCCCCACTCGTCGCGCGGACATGAACACTTCCAAGCTGACTTACGTCAAACGCCCCGACAGCACCATGCCGAGCGGAACCAGTCCTTGGGCGAAAGGCGGAAACGATTATAGCGGCAACGCCGGACGCGGAATTCTCATCAACGACATGGCCATGGCGACGGGACGTCCTGTTTATGCCCTGTTGCCCGATCAAATCCTGAATGATCCCACGCAACAATATCTCCCATCTCCTGAGAATCGCGGCGTGTTCTACGTCAACAGCAAAGTGCGATTTCCCGATGTTGCTGACGGGACCAGCCAGAGCTTCATGGTGGCGGAGAATACTCGCCTGAATCATCCCACGTTGCCGTTGCTGCAAAGTAGCGATGGTTGGGCCTGGGGCGGTGCGGCGACGCTCTTCACGACCCGCAATGGCTTGAACAAGAACCTCCACTACGACGCTCCGGGGAGCGATCACGAAAGTGGTGCGTGGTTCCTGTTTGTCGATGGCCGAGTCAGCTTCATGAATCAGAACTTGGACCTCAACACGTTTCGTCTTTTGTCCAGCATCAACGACGGTTTGACCGTTGGTGAATTCGAAGGGCAATAACCTCTTCGTCCTCGCGTTTGCGGATTTTTCGTGGAGGCAGCTTTCAAAACGTCGTGTTGTGAGAGCTGCCTCTTTGTCTTCGCCGATTAGGCTCTGCCGGAGCAGTCTGCATGTCGATTCGCTACGAGTGTGAACAATGCGGATCGGTCCTGAAGATCAAAGAGGATCTGGCTGGGAAGCCGGGGAAGTGTCCTAAGTGCAAGACACCCTTCACGGTCCCTGCTGCGGCTGAAGATTCCGAGACTTCCAGCGAAGAAGCTGCTGCCGAGTCGCCGGAAAGCGCCGAGTCCAATCCAGCCGAAGGCCGGCCTACCGATTCGAGTGGCGATTTCGATGTGGATGCGTTCTTGTCGAGTGACGACGATTCGGACGTGAAGACAAAGCCAAAAGCCGCCAAGGCGTCGCGACCAACCAAAGACAGCGATGCCGATCTCTCACTCGATGAACCAGACGAGGCCCCTCCGTCAAAACGCTCGAAAACGCGATCGAGTGAGGAAAAGGGGACCGACGCTTTTCAAATTCGACGTGGCCCGGATGCTCCCGGAAAAATCGCCTCGGACCCAGAAGACGACGAGTCGGACGACAAGCCGGTTCCTTCCCGACGACCACCAGGAACGAATCCCAACGCTCACGCTTCTAACATCGCCAGTGACTTGTTGTCGAAGTCCGCCAAGAAGGGGAAGAAGACGAACTGGGATGAGGTGGAGGCGAAGAGGAAAGAGGAGCCTGGATTCGACTGGGATGGCTTGTGGTACGAGGCCCGCACGAAATTGTTGCCGGTGCTGGGAGGCGGTTCGGCGTTCATGCTGCTGGTGTACTTCGTGCTGTTTCCCATGCTTGGCGGCAGCAAGGCCTATGTTCCCAAGCTGGGAATTGTCACCGGCGTCGCTACGGTGAACGGCAAGCCGTTGGTCGGAGCGACGGTTTGGTTCTTTCCAGAGGAGAAGAAACAAGAATCCAAGGGCAAAAGGTTCCACGTCACCGCATCGACTGGTCAAACGGATGCGACCGGCCGATTCGACCTGATGTACGATCCTCCAAACAAGATCAAGGGGGTCGTCATTGGCAAGTGCCGAATCGAAATCATGGCCGCAAATGCCGCCGATTACACGGGGATGCACGAGAAGTACTTCAAGAATCGCGGGACACCTCCGACCGTTGAAGTGAAGGAAGGCAAGCAGGTCATCAACTTGGAACTCTCCCAATGATCCGCCGAGCTGTGCAGGATGCTGTCCCGCTCACCGGCCGCGTTGCTCAGGTGATGTTTCGATCCAAACGCATCGCATGGTCCTTGCTCGCCGTGCTGTTGGCGATTCTGCCGGGATGCGGAGCGACGGTCGATCTCGCGGCCGAGCGTCATGCGAAGGCCGTCAAAGCGCTGATTGATCTCGGTGCTGAGGTCCGCGAGATCGAAGATGAGGTCACTCAAGATCGCGGCACCTATGTGATTCTATTTCGTGAACACTTCACATCCGAAGGCCGAGTGCTGGAGGACGTGTTGAAACTGATCCGCGAGATTCAAGCGTTGTTCTTGGGAGTCATCAACACTCCCATCAGCGACGAAGCCTTGCCTGACCTGGCGCTGTTGCCCAACCTGCATGTGCTCAACGCCACGGCCACGAAATTGTCCGATCGGGGTTTGAAGCTGATCTCCGTGTCGCGCGATCTGCGGTTGCTCAAGTTGAATCGCACGCACATCACCGATGAGGGTCTGGAATCTCTCCGTGAAATGCCTTCGCTGCGTCTGCTGTACTTGGGAGACACGGACCTGTCGTCGGCGGCTTTGCAGCAGATCGCCAAGATGCCGCAGTTGGAGGCGATCAAGCTGACCGCGCTACCGATCACCGATGACGAATTGCCGAATCTCAGTGACATGCCTCAACTTCGTTTTTTGGCTCTCGATGGCACGGCCGTCACGGATGCGGGACTCAAGCATCTCGACTCGATTCCCAAGCTGGCTTACCTCGACCTGCAAAACACGGCCGTCAGCCTTGAGGCCATCAACGATTTTCGGGCGCGGCATCCCCAATGCTTCATCAAGGAGTGACCGAGAGACATCGAACAGGAGTTCTCGCTCAGGTCAGCCAAGCCGTCGGGTCGATCCGGAAACACTGCTTCAGCAAACTGAAGAGCGTCGGCGACTGAGTTCGCATGTGGACGGGACGTTCCCAGAAGCACTCGGTCGCGACGCAGAAAAACTCTTCTGGGCTTTCGGCCGCGTAGTCGTCCAACAATGAGCGTCGGCCGCGGTTGGCATCGCGCACCTGCCGGTCGTATTCGCTCTGAAAGGCATCCAGCCAAGGCTCTTCGCGGGTCGTGCGAGCCGTCGGAAACCAGTCACCGAGCAATTCGTGCAACACATGCGCGAACTCGTGCAGGACGACGTTCGTTCCCACCGGCACGAGATGCTCGGTGGTCGGGACTTCGCTCCAGACGATGATGATCGTGCCCCCTTCGACCCACGCCTCACCGAGATGCTCGTCCTCGGCGTCGTCTTCGAGTTGCTGCATCCAGTCACCCTGTGAGTAATCGATTCCCTCGACACCAATTCGCGCACGACGGCCTTGATACGGCGTGGGATGCACCAGCACATGCCTCACGCGGCTCAACCATTCGTCGTCAAAGCCAAGCACCAGCAGAGTCGCGTAGGCGGCGATGACGACTCGCACTTCATCGGTGACTTCCAAACCACGGCAACCCTCCCACGAAGTCTCGCGCACGAAGACCTGAATTCGCTGCCGCCATTTCGTAGCCAGCTCGG
Source organism: uncultured Planctomyces sp. (assembly GCA_964539995.1). Lineage (GTDB taxonomy): Bacteria > Planctomycetota > Planctomycetia > Planctomycetales > Planctomycetaceae > SXKJ01. The sequence continues at coordinate 2,608 of CAZILR010000327.1, read as the reverse complement.
CCGGCATTTGCTCCGCCTGTTTGACATGCCGCCGCAGCACCTCTTCCCAGGTGGCTGGGAACCGCTCCGCCAGCCAGCGACGACGGCGACGTGCTCGCAACCAGCCGAACATCTCGCGCTCCGTTTTGCGGGGCAGGTTTTCAACCTGCCCGAATCCGTGGCAAGTTGAAAACCTGCCCTACGAAATTACTCCGGCCAAACAACTCGGCCTGGCGTTGTGACGCGGATGCTGTAGAGCACACCACCTCCCGTGGCGAACAGCGTCTTGCGGTCCTCGCCGCCGAACGCACAGTTGGTCACTTCGTCGGTCGGCACCGGCAGGAAGTCGAGCAGTTCTCCACTGCTCGGATCGAGCACATAAATTCCCGCTTTGACATCGTCGGCCGGCTCGAAGGGTGGGTTTGGTTTGTTGAGTCCGCCGGCCACGAACAGTCGCCCTTTTTGATCTTGCTTGAGTCCGTCCGGGCCGCGGCCTTTGCCCCAATCTCGGAGCAGCTTCTTCGAGGCGAGATCGACGGTGCCGTCTACTCGCAGAGTGAACCGCCACAGCTTGCGAGCTCCGTCATGCGAGTCGTTGTTGTTGTCCGCCACGAACAAGAACCGATCATCGGCCGAGACCAGCACGCCGTTCGGACGATCCAGTTCGCGGCCGATGATGCGCGTCACTTTCGGCTCGCCGCCGGTAAGTTCCGCCGGGTCGATTCGATAGACTCCTTCGATTGTACGGCCTTGTTCGTCGCGAATTTGCATGTCGTCGCGGCTGCCGTAGCGCGGATCGGAAAAGTAAATCCGGCCGCGCGAATCGACGGTGATGTCGTTCGGCTGGTTGAATTTCTTGCCGAGGAAATTGTCGGTCAGCACGGTGAGCTTGCCGTCGAGTTCCGTGCGAGTGACTCGTCGCAGCTTCGGTTCGCAGGCGAGCAGCCGCCCTTTCGCGTCGAACAGCAGTCCGTTTGTGCCGGCACCTTCGCGATGCACGACCGACTTGCCCTCGCGAGTCAGTCGCATGATGTGCCCATTGCCACTCGACAACACACCGTGCTGCGGATGCCACGCTGGACCCTCGCCCCCGGCTCCTTGGCCCGCTTCGACTTTCAGTTTGGCCCCCGCCTCGAAGATCGGATCGGCGGCCAGCAACCACGACGGCAGAACGACGAGTCCGAACAACACCGACAACATCCATCGACGCATGACTTCCCCCGTGATTTCGTCACTACCAAAAGAACAGCCCGACGACTTTTGAGCCGCCGGGCCAATCACTCTCGTCATTTTCGGTAAGGCTATCGCGCCCCGCCGTTTCGGTTGCCATTCTGATTGCCTTGGCCTCCCTGCTGCATTCGCTGCTGGAGGTTGATCTGGTTTTGAATGGACGCTCGTTGATTGACCAGGGCTTGCATCGCCGAGCGAATCCGATTGGTCTCACCATCCGCTTGATCGAGGTCCGCTTTCGCCTTCTTCAACTCGTCGCGAGTGCGCAGGAATGCGGTTTTTGCAGAACTCAATTTTGGATCCGTCTCAATCGATTCCGCCTTCTTTTTGGAGGCGGCTCCGAGTTCTGCCGTCGCCTCTTTAATCTGTTTGACCAATTCCTTCGCATCCGAGTTGTCCGCCATCGCGACATCTTCGATGGTCTTCTTGCTCTTGTCGGCGTCGGAGACTTTCTTGGCCAATTCTTTGCGTGTTTCTGGCGAGGTGCCGGCACCGGTGTTCGCCTTCTGTTCCGCGACGGCGGTTTCGTGAACCTTGGCGGCTTTTTGATAGTCCTCATTTTCGCTGGCCAGTGTCGCAATCACTTTTTTGCGAACCTCGGCCAACTCGCCGCGCAACCCCTCCAGCTTCTCTTTGGCCGACT
>CAZILR010000327.1:0-746 GCA_964539995.1 uncultured Planctomyces sp. | reverse complement strand
CCGGTAAATTCTTCGCCTCTTCTTCGGCGAACTTTTTCGCCTGAGCCAACTCACGCAGGTTTTGTTTATGTTCGCCATCGATCTTCTGCCAGACTTGGCGAAACTCCGTCGATCTCTCGCCGGCTTCCTCCAGAACTCGTTCGCCTTCTTGAAGACGCTGGCCAATCTGCTGAATGGCCTGTTGCATCGCCTGCTGGTTCTGCTGTCCGCCGCCGGCACCGATTTGCGTGCCACCACCGGCACCACGTCCGCCTCGGCCTTGAGCCATCGTTGGCGCAACATTGACCACCACCAACAGGCCGGCAACCGTCAGCTTCCAAAGGTTTGAAGTCCACATGGGATTTCCTTTTCCTGTTGGTCATGTCCGCATCGAGAACTGACCGATACGGGCCTCCGCCAAAACTCGGACGATTCTATCGGTCACGGTCCTTATTTCGACAGAGGAAGCTGGTCAAAGTTTGGCGAAGTCGTCCGCTGATCGGCTCCAGTACAAAAAAAGCCCGAATTCTCCGCAGAATTCGGGCCTTTCAGGCGAGCCAGCGTGGGCATCGGGCGGCTATTTGCCTTTGTCCCGAATTTGTTCGTGGCACTTGTTGCAAGCCTCGTTCGCGGCGGTGAAGTGCTCGGTGGCCTTGGCAGTGTCTTTGGCTCGGACGGCCTTGGTCATCGCGATCATTTCGGAGCGGTACTTGACCGAGAGTTCCTTCCACAGCGGCAGTAGAGCCGGGTCTTTGACCTCATGCGTG
>CAZILR010000326.1:0-6363 GCA_964539995.1 uncultured Planctomyces sp. | reverse complement strand
GAATCTGCCGGGGTTCGTCGTGATGCTGGACCCGCGCGGTGGGCCGATCAGCGGAGCGAAAAATTGGAACAGCGGCTACATGCCAGCGCAGTACGAAGGGACGATCTTCCGCTCACAAGGGACGCCGATTCTCGATCTCGCGCGCCCAGCGGAACTGAGCGAAGCCGGTCAGAGACGATTGCTCGACACGCTGCGTGAATACAATGACGACCACGCCGCGCGACTCGGCAGCGATTCAAAGCTGGCCGCTCGCGTCGCCAGTTACGAACTGGCGTTCAAAATGCAGTCGTCCGCACCGGAGGCCGTTGATTTCTCGCAAGAACCGCAGCACATCCAAGAGATGTACGGCCTCAACGACAAACGCTGCGGCACGGTCGCTCGGCAATGCCTGCTCGCGCGACGGCTGGTCGAGCGCGGTGTTCGCTTCGTGCAGGTCTACTCCGGCGGAGCACACAACGACGACAACTGGGACGCCCACGGTGATCTCAAAAATAATCACGACTTGCACGCGGGCGAAACCGACCAACCGATCGCCGCACTGCTGACCGACCTCAAAGCTCGCGGCTTGCTTGATTCAACACTGATCGTCTGGGGCGGCGAGTTCGGGCGTCAGCCGACCGCCGAATACGAAAAAGGGACCGGCCGAGACCACAATGCCTATGGCTTCACGATGTGGGCGGCGGGCGGCGGCATCAAGGGAGGCATCTCGGTCGGCACGACGGATGAACTCGGCAGCGCGGCGGTTGAAAAACCGTTCCACGTCAAACACCTGCACGCCACGATGCTGCACCAAATGGGGCTCGACCCGGATCGGCTGACGTATTTCTACGGCGGCCTCGATCAGAAGCTCGTCGGCGTCGAAGGAGCCGAGCCGATTCGCGAGATCATGGCGTGACGTTGGAGTCCCGCCATTGAGTGGCTAGGCTGATGCCCTTCTGCATTCCAAAATCGGAGGCCATCATGCGAAGAACGCTCGCTCGGTTCGTTAGTCTGTTGTGTGTGCTTGGTAGTGCCTTGGTTTCGACCACCCACGCGGCGGACTCACGCCCCAACGTGCTCTTCATCGCCATCGACGATCTGCGTGACTGGGTCGGATTCCTCGGCGACACGCAGACGAAGACGCCGAACATGGATCGGCTGGCGGCGCGAGGCATGAAATTCACGCGCAGCTATTGCGCGGCTCCGGTGTGCAATCCCAGCCGCACGGCGCTGTTGACCGGGATGCGGCCCGGATCAACCGGCGTTTACAACAACAACATCGACTGGCGCGAGGTCGTGCCGGAGAACATCGTCACGCTGCCACTGCACTTCAAAAGCAACGGCTACTTCGTTGCCGCAGCCGGAAAGATCTCGCACGACTCGTTCAAACGGCTCTCCGATTGGGACGACTACCTCAATCAAAAAGGAGGCGGCGTAAAGGATGACGTCGGCGGAGTGGACGGCATCCGCTTCGGAGCCATCGACGCTGATGACGACGACATGCCGGATGCAAAGTCGGTGGAGTACATCTCCGAGCATCTCGCGAAGAAGCACGACAAGCCGTTCTTTCTCGCGTGCGGATTCAAGAAGCCGCACATGCCGTTCAGCGTGCCGAAGAAGTATTTCGACAAATTCCCGCTCGACAGCATCAAGCTGCCGGAGATCAAAGCGGGCGACCTGAAGGACGTACCTCCTGCCGGGATCAAGATGGCGAAGCCGGACGGCGATCATGCCGCGATCATCAAGTCTGGCCGCTGGAAGGAAGCCGTGCAGGCGTATCTCGCGACGATCTCGTTCATGGACACGATGCTCGGCCGGCTGATCGACAACTTCGACCGCAGCCCGCATCGCGACAACACGATTGTCGTGCTGTGGAGCGATCACGGCTGGCATCTCGGCGAGAAAGAGCACTGGCGCAAATTCGCGTTGTGGGAAGAGGCGACTCGCGCCCCGCTGATCTGGTCGGTACCGAAGCTCACCCCAACCGGCTCAACCTGCGAACGGCCGGTGGACTTCCTGCACATCTACCCGACGCTGTGCGACCTCTGCGGCCTGCCGATACCGAAACACCTCCAAGGCCGCAGCATCCGCTCGTTGCTGCGTGACCCGAAGGCCGAATGGTCGCAACCGGCGATCACGACTCACGAATTCAAGAACCACGCCGTTCGCACCGAACGCTGGCGCTTCATCCGCTACGCCAACGGTGACGAAGAACTCTACGACCACGACGCCGACCCGCACGAATGGACGAATCTCGCGGGAGAAGCAAAATTCGCATCGGTCAAATCCGAGCTGGCGAAACTGCTGCCATCTGACAATGTTCCGCCCGGCCAAAAGAGCGAGGCGGAAGCGAAGGTCAAACAGAAAGCCAAGGCCAAGAAGAAGAGCCAGTAACCCGCGCTGTGCTTCTGCCGCGGAGCGGCACTCGATGGTAGCCGTGGGCTTCAGCCCACGGTGGCGGTGGGAATCATCGAGATTGGTCGCGTAGCGACCATTGAAACCTTCAATCGTCGCGACGCGACGAATCCTTCCTCGCGAACGTGCTCCGTGGGCTGAAGCCCACGGCTACCATCGGCGGTCGCTCCGCGACCAATTCGTCTCGCGCCGAACTCAACCGCGCGGCTACCTATCGCACTGGCTTCGTGAACGTCACCCCGTTCCTGACATCGCTCACGTTTTCCTCTTCTTTGCTTTGCCTTTCCCACGCTCGCCGCTCGCTCGCCTCGACTTGGCCCCTGGTTTTGGCGATCCATCGAGCCACCCCTGCACCTGCTCGACGTTGTTCGGCATCGCGATCTTGGCAAACAAGTCGCGAGCCTTCGTCCACAACTCCCGCGCCCGCTCCACTTCGCCGCGGTCTTCGGCAATTGACCCAAGGTTACCGTACTGTATGGCGATGCTCTCCTGGCTGCCGAGCATTTGGTTAATGGCCAATGCCTTCTGGTGCATCTCTTCGGCCCGGTCCAGGTCGCCCTGCCTACGGTAAATCAGTCCGAGATTACCATATTGTTTGGCCATACCCTCGTGGCGGTCGAGTTCCTTGTTGATAGTTAACGCATTTTGGAGCATCGCTTCGGCACGAGCTAGATCCCCTCGCATCAAGTAGATCACTCCAAGGTTACCGTACTGGTTTGCCATGTAATCTCGGAGACCTAACTTTTGCTGAATCGCGAGTGACTGCTGAAGCATCGTTTCAGCCTGTTCCAGATCGCCTTGCATACAGTAGACCAAGCCGAGGTTGCCATAAGTACTGGCCATTTCGTCTTGAAGGCTAAGCTTCTTGTAAATCGCCAATGCCTTTATGAGCGTGTGTTCCGCTCGCTCCAGTTCTCCCCGCTGATGGTAGATCAGGCCGAGGCTACCCAGGGCGAAAGCCGTATCAGCGGTCTCGGCATCCCGACTGCTGATGTCTAATGCACGTTGAAGTATTTCCTCAGCAGACTTAAGATTGCCGAGAAGGCGATGAAGCTCGGAGAGTTCTCCCAGCCAAGCTAACACATGTGGGCGTAAACCCGAGGAGCGCTCACCCACATCGGTCAAACGCCGCTCTAACTCCTCGATGCGCGCAAGCTTCTCATCCTCCGGGAGTGAGGCCACCAAAATGCCATCGTGGCTGGTTTTTGAAACGCGGATGGCGGAGACCTCGTCGCGGATCAGGAAGCTGAACCGGTGGCTGCGAATACGCCAGAAGTCGCGAGCGGTCTCGGACAGGGTGCGAGCGGCATATTCCGGCAGCCAAAAGACGACTGGCATGGGAAAGCGATTCGGCCACAGATCGCGCGAGGCATTCAGCGACCGCAAGGTGTGTTGGTCTCGCTGCGAATCCGAGATGGACGCTTCCAGCCCGATCAGAAAAAGACTGCTGGCCGCCGTGATCTCCACCTGATCGCGGACCAAGCCATAGACATCGACCGTCTCCGCCGGGATCGACAAGACCTTCACGGCTGGAAATTGATGCAGCACGTCCTCAATCAAGCGATCCCGCAAAACCGGAGCGTTGCAAACGGCGATGCTCAACGAGAAGCCCCCCTGTCCCACCGACAACAGCCTCAATAGGGCCGCTAGTTCCGCACGATGCGGCTCGATATCAAAGCCCGCCAGTGCCTGGGATGGGACTTTCATGGCTTACGCAGTCTCCGGCGGCGGATTCGCGGCGGACGCGGGCAATGGGGGTGGCGGCTCCAACTCCGCGACCATCGGGTTCAGACCATACCACTCTTGATCATTGACGTATTGCACGATGGCCCGGCTGTCGAGCAGTTCGCGAATCAAATCTTCATTCTTGCTGTCGCGCACCGCCCGGCCGGTCTGTCGCACCTCTTCAAGCACCGGCCAATGTTCGCGCCGCAGCTGCCGAGCATACTCGCGCTGCCCTTCGCGAACCGCGCGCTTGAGAGAGTCATGCTTGATCGGCAGGCCATCACTGATCAGCGCTTCGCGCATGAGCGTCATCAATTCCGTAGGCTGCCCGCCGCTGAGCTTGATGAGTTGCGTCAGAATCCGCGGATTCTCGAAGACTTCGTCCACCGTCGTGCCGGCCGCCTTCAGACGGGCGACGACGATCTCTTCCATCTTGTCGAGCCCCTTGGAGTACGCTCGGCCGCTGGGCGGCGGCATGGCGATCTTGATCATCGGCACCACCGGGACATGACCGCCATACAACGTCTTGATCGCCGCCTCCTGATGCGAATAGGCCAGCGACAAAGGCATCGTGAAAACGACATGGCACTTAAACGCGGTCAACTGCGCCGAGCGATTCACGAATAAGTGTTCCGCCGTGTTGCAACCCGCGTCCGAGTGCGGCCGAATGATCATCTTGTCGAGATCATCCATCAGGACGACCAGCCCGGCATAACCCTTCTTCTGCAATTCGAGTTGAGCCTGGCCAATGACATCGTTCGCCGCCACCAACCAGTTACTGGTGTCGGGTTCCAAGAGCTTGCGAATCTCCAGCCGCGCATCGGGGCTGTTCTTGATGGCGGCTCCCAGTTTCAACATGCCCACTTCGAGTTCCGCTTCTTGAAACTCGATTTCGCTCGTCATCAGTTTTTTGAGCCGTTCCCAGCGATCCTTAAACAGTCCCGGCTTGAGTTCGATCTGGGCTTTGTCACGAAGCTGCTTGGCAAGCTGCCGAATGATGGCGATCAAGATGTCCGGGAAGTCGATGTCATTTCGGTCGAGATCCTCATCCGAATGACAGAAGACGACGAAGTACCGCGGCTGCTCGGTCTCCAACGCTTTTTGCAGCAGATACAACTCCGTCGATTTACCGCTTCCCCGATGCCCGGCTAATACCTGCGAAGTGGGGCCGTTCGAGAGCTGAATCTTTTCAGCAAGTCGCGAGACAATCGTGGCATTCCCGCGGACGGAATCGAGATCCACATACAAGTCCGTCTGTTCAGCTTGCAGCGGCGCGGTGGCAAATTGCTGATAGACCCGCCTCTTCAAATCGTCTGCCATCGTTGGTCCATTCTCAGTCTTAAACAGCTTCCAAAAGCCGAACTGAACGAGATGCTACAAGCGATGAATTCTTCCTGCTATGTCAGTCACGTCAGACCGGTAGAGGCGATGACTCGCCGACTTAACGGAGATTTTGAGAGGGTCTGAGGCACTACGCGGGTGGTTCTGGCGGCTTCTTCTTTGAGGCTCGTTTGCGCGGCGTCAGTTGCAGCCAGGAGTCGAGTTGTTTGCTGACATCCTCGAAGCTGACGATGCGGGGCGTGACGTTGAACTCGGCTTCGGCGGGGGAGTTGCCGGAGGACGGGAAGTTGAGTCGCAGGACTTCTTTTTCGAGGTTCTGCATCCAGGCGGGGAGTTCGATGCCGGAGCCGGTGCTGTCGGCGAGGTAGGCGTCGATCTCGCGGCGAAGAGCGTCGAAGGACGGTGACTCGGCGCGTTGAGCTTGAGCGTCGGTGACGACTTGCGGCAGGTGAGCGAGCATCCGATTCACAGCCAGCGGCTTGGTGAAGTGTTCGTTGAGCCGGTCGCTGACGGCGGGGAGTCTCATGCCGTATTTGCGTTCGGCGGCGTGCAGACGGCGGAGGTGGCCAGTGGCGGATTCGCGGGCACGTTTCTCGAAGCTGCGTTCCCAGGCAGCGACGGCTTCTTGCAGGTTCCCGTTGCAGAGGACTTGGTGAACCAAGTTCAGCGGCGTGAAGTTCCAGGCGTCGCGGTCGTAATCCGCTTCGACGCGGAGGAAGTCGAGTAAAAAGAAAAACTTCTCGCCGTAGTCGGACTGAGTGGTCGTCGTGTTGTATTCGAGGAAGCGATCGAACTTATCGACGACGGTCGTGTAGATCAGCTCCAGCACATGGACGACGTGATCGGTTTCGATCGCGCCGCTGTCGAGGGCTTCCAACAACGGGCTGGGGCGGAGCGGGTCTT
>CAZILR010000325.1:0-6382 GCA_964539995.1 uncultured Planctomyces sp. | reverse complement strand
CCAAGCCAATCCCTTTGACTGCGAGCGTCAGTTCAAACTTGTCGCCGGCAATCGACTGGCCGCTCAAACGCCACGAGCCAACGGCAGTTGCAAAGTCGCCCAAACCCTTCAGCGGTGCGAATACGCGATCCTGCTCCAACTGGTTGAAGCGATAGTTCGTGAAGCCGGCCTTCGCGACGTACCAATCCTTCCACTCCTCTGGGATCGCCTTTTTCAAGGCTTCCGCGTGCGGATCAGGCTGAGGGGGCAGCGGCGGATCGGGAGTCTTTTCCGGCTGGCCCTCTTTGTCTTTCTTTGGCATCGGCTGCCGCGGCTTCGGCTGAGGACGCGGGCCAGGCATCAATTCCGTCTTCGCATGGAGGCCGCGCAGCCGAGCATGAATCTCGCGGCGTTCCCCTTCGTGCCGGAAGACAATCGGCAGCATCCAATCCTTTGGGTAGATGCCGAGAATGTTCTTGAATTGATTGACCGTACGAATGGGCCGTCCCGCAAAGCTGACGAGTTCATCGCCGGATCGCAGTCCGCGGCGGTACACGTCCGAGGTTTCCAGGATGCCGTTGACGACCACGCTGCCATCGGACTCGGTCGTCACCGTTGCTCCGAGCGTCGCGTGATCGACGACTCGACCGGCCTTGAGCTGGTCGTGAAAAAACTTGATCTGATTGATCGAGATCGCGTACCCCGCGCCGGAGTTGACTCGGCCACGCTTCTCGAACGAGCCTCGGCCATTGATGCCCACCAGTTCGCCGGTCGAGTTGAACAAGGGGCCGCCGGAGTTGCCCGGATTGATCGAGGTATCGACCTGAATGCAGTCGGTGTATTCGAGCCACGTCCCGGCCGGCGGCTGATACCGATGCGTGCCGCTGACGATGCCGTAGGTCACGGTCGGCTGAAAATCCGTCGCGAGCAAAAACGGATTGCCCATGACGTACGTCCAATCGCCGATCTGCAGCTTGTCGCTATCGCCGAGCGTCGCGACCGGAAAGTTATCACGCCCCAACAGCTTGATCAGCGCGACATCGCCGGTCGGATCGATCCCGACCAGCACCGCGTCGTACAGCACTCCGTCGTTGAGTCCGCACTTCATAAACGGCCCCAGCCCGTTGACGACGTGAAAGTTCGTGAGCGCGAACCCATCCTTGCTGACGAGCACTCCCGATCCGCCGCCGGCTCCGCCTTTTGCAAACACCGCCACGACCGTCGGAGCGACCCGCTCGATGACTTCAACTCGCTTCAACTCCGCATCGCGCACGATCTGATCGGACGCCAGAGACAATCTCGCTAGGCATGACGAACTCAAGACTGCCACGATCAAAACGGCTATCGCCTTTTTCATGCTTCCTGCCTCAACACGGCTAATCCAACGGGTAACAGTTCTTTCAATGGCCTAACATAATTCGGAGCGACACCATACCACTTAGCCAGCGGTTCGATATCGCGAATAAACTCCTCCGTAATTGGGACACTATACTCAAAAAGTTGGCTACAAAGCATTTCGATCCCCAAACAAGTCTCGTCTTGTTGGTGGTAGTCGACGACGTCTTGGAGAGCACGAGCGACCTCGGCATTGTTTTGGATCGCTGGCAGGGAGGCGAATTTTGCAACGAATTGTTCGATCGTCTGTAACGGAGCAGGTTGCCTTGGTTGCCAAAACGCTCTCAAGAAATTTACGACACACATACCAGCGGCGATAATGCCGACAACGATGCAAATCGTGACCTGGAGTACGTTCTTGAACAATTCGCAGGCTCCGAATCGAACTGCTGGCCGTCCAATTTGTGAGGTCACTTGATGAGCTTCGCATCCGCCAGATCGAGATTATCGCCGAGGTCCACATTCGTGGCCGCGTCGCCACCGAAGCCGACGGTGATTTCCAGCACGACAACGTCCGCGACATCCAGATCAATCGGCCGAGCCGTGTCACGAGCGGTGACTCGCAGTTTCACAAGTTGCTTGCCGTCGCCGGTGATGGTCAGATCGCAGTCGCCGTTACCGTCCTTCACGCTCTCGTCGATTCCGACGATCGCTTGGAGTCGGCGATAGTCACCTCCCAGCCGGTAACGCAGCGACGTCTGCGGCCGAATGCACAGCCCGCGAGCGAACGCTCGCGTACCCATCGGTTTCAATTCCGGGGCATAGAACGCTCGGTCTTGAACAAACGCGGGGCCGTCTTGAATTCCGCGCGTGTACTTCACATCGCGCGGCGGGTCTTGCGAGAGGTATCGCAATTTCCCCTGGCTGAAATCGAGCAGTTTGAGCTTTTCGAGCGGCACGGTCACTTCCGCCTTCGTGACGGTTGTCACCGAGACCCCGGTCGGTGTTCCCGCGAGCGAAGACACCATGAGAATGTCGCCGTTGCTCAACTCCACTCGCACCGCCGGAGGCTTTGGATTGTTCGGCCGGCGGGCGAAGATCAAGCCGAAGATTTTTTCACGCTTCGTCGAGACCTCCTCGCCGTCGAGCAGAAACTTCACCGACTTGTCCGTGACCTCGACCACGACGCCGTCGAGGTAATCGAGCGTCTGCTCTTTGCGGATGACGAGCAGGTCGGTTTTGTTCTCGCGTTCGACCAGCTTCGACCATTGCTCGTCTTCATCGAAGCGATCCGAGAACCGCACGCTGGCAACTTCACCCTGAGGCAGCGACAGCTCGCCGAGCACCGCAGACGTGAACTTCAGCCGCTTCTCCACGATCTGGGCCTGCGTCGCGCCGAGCTTCGAGCCATCCCAAAATGACACGATCGTGGTCGGCTTGTCGAGTTTCGCAGGTTCGCCCCGGAATCGAACTTCGAGCACTTCGCTCAGCGGGACCGACTCGTCTTTGCCGGCCTGGGCGATCGCGATCCGACCATCGGCGATTCCGCGCCATTCACCGACACGAGGCTCTCCCTGGAACGAAACCACTTCCACTTGAGGAGCCGCCAACACGGCCAGCAAAACAGCGGACAGCAAATTCATCGGTCGTCACTCTTTCCCGGCCGGTCGATTCGCCAGCTTCTTGAAGTACTGCTCAATGGCCTCGCGGTAGTGCGAGGGGAAGTTTCGATTGATGACGTTCTTAGCCTCGGCCGCCTTCTTCGGAGCGAGCGAGCCCCAGCCGGCTTTGTTGCCGATGTCTTTTTTATCGACTTCGCCCGGAGCGGTCGCCCCCTTCACGCTGCTGTCACCAGCCGCACCACCCGATTGATTTTGATTGCCCCCTTGGCCGCCTCCGCCACCGGAGTCCTGTTGCTGCTGCTCAGCCTTTTTGATGATCTCGTCGAGCGCCTCGACGATTTCTTCTTCGACCTTCTGAGTCTTCTCGCCACCGCGTCCGAGAATAAGGCGGCGTTCGACATCCGACATCTTCTTGGCGACTTCGCCGAGCGATGCCTCCTTGAGTTGTTCGAGGTCATGCCGCATCAACAGAGCCACCGCCTTGTACCGTTCGGGAATGTTTTGCGTGTTGTCAAGCAGATTGCCAAGCGACTTGATCGCGTCAGACTTCTTCAAAAGTTGGTGCTCGCAGATCGCTCGCTGAAAGAAATAACTCGCGGGATCGACGACTTGCTTCGGATCGACAGCGACGAGCACTTCCAACGCCTCCTCGTACAACTGACGTTGGGCGAGAAAACGTCCGACAAACAGCCGCAGATGCTGCCGAGCGAAATCCGGCATGGCATCGGTCATCGGCACAGCGTCTTTCGGCCAGCTTGCAACGGGGATTGCCTCGCGGCACGCCTCAACGATTTTCTTGGCGTCCGCGTCACCCAGTGTCAGCGTGCGGATGACTCGCTGAAAAGTCTCTTCGGCGGTGAGCGGATTTCCTTCGATGACCCATTCGCGGCCGATGTTTTCGAGAATGGTTTTGTCCGAGACACCACGCTCAGCCACCCATTGCAACGCCTTCGTGCGAACATCGGCAGGGGAGGGGGGCGAGAAAACGTCGTCCGCCCCGAAGGTCGTATCACTCGGTACGGTTACGAAATAAATAGCCAATAGCCAATGACCAATGACCAATGACCAATGACCAATCGGGAGACATGCGGTCAGGGACGCGGCGGGGTCGGGAGACCCGCGCCGAGCGCATGTTGGCTTCATTTGTTTTTCCCCTTCACCAAGTCCGAGGTCGCTTGCTGGATGCGCGATTGCCGGCCGGAGAGCTGTTGCAGTTGTTGCACGGCTTCGGCTTCCGACGCTTGCTCCCCTTCAAACGTGCGGCCAAGTTGTTTCGTGCGTCGGTTCACGCGCAGTTGCAGGGACCGCAACATTTTCAGTTCGGCGAGCTGATCGACAAGTGGCTGAGATTGCTCTTGATCCTGTTGTTGCTGTTGCTGCTGTTTCTTTTTGTCGCCGTCCGACTTCTCCATCTCTTTTTGCAGAGCCTCGATCAGCTCTTCAAGAGCCTCGATGACGTCTTTCTCGACTGCTTGAGTCAGTTCACCAACCTTCGCGTCTCGCAACCAGCCGACGAGCGTTTGCACGTCTTGCCGAATGCCGGCAACCGATTCCGGAAACGCGATGGATGAACCTTCTTCTTTCAACAGGATCAACGCCTTGTCGGCATCGATCAAAACCTCTTGCTCACTTTGCGACAGTTTGACCGCGCGCGCTTGAGCCGTCGCCTTCTCCGATTCCCCAGCCTTCGAGAGTCGCACGGTGTCGTGGTAGATGATGAGCTGAGCCGCGAGCATTTTCTTGAACCGAGCCTCCAGTGCGGCGAGCATCAGCTTTTGTTCTTCCTCGCGAAGCTGCCGCAGGATTTCCTCGATCTTGTCTTTGGCCTCCATCAGCTTGCGGATCGCCTCGTCTTGTTCTTTCGAGGCTTCGTCGCGCTGCTGCTTTTTGAGTTCTTCGATCGCTCGCTTCATCGCATCGCGAGACTCTTCAAGCTGCTTGCGTCCGGGCGTCTTTTGCTTCTTCGGGTCGTTTTGCTGCTGGCTATCCTGCTGACCGTCTTGCTGCTGATCGCCGTTAGGCATCGGCATGGGTTGGCCCTCTTGCGGTGGACCGTCTTGAGATTTGCCTTGCTGATTCTTGTCGGACTTTGGTGGTTGATCGGATGGTTTGTCATTCTTGTCTTGCGACTTCGATCCGTCCTTCGGTTTGTCCGACTTGTTCATGTCGGACGATTTGCCGTCTTTGTCTTGCGGCTTTTTGTCATCGCCGGGTTTCTGGTCATCAGTCGGCTTTTTGTCCTCGCCGGGCTTGTCCGATTTGTCATCCATCGGCTTGCCGTCTTTGTCGGTCGGCTTCTGATCTCCGTTTTTTGGATCATCCGATTTGGGGGTTGGCTTCTGGTTTCTGGAGTTTGAATCCGCTTCGCCGTTCTTCTCGGCGTCCTGCTTGTCGACCTTCTGGCCGAGCTTCTCCGCGTCCTTGGCGATGTCACTTTGCTTGTCGGCGAGCTTCTTGGTGTCGTCGCCTCGTTCGGTGCCGGCGCGAAGATCTTTCTCTTTGCCGATCATCTTGTTGATGTCTTTGAGCAAGTCCTGCAATCGCTGCTTTTCCTTTTCGATCTCCGAGCGACGGTCTTCGGACTGCAACAGGTCGAGCAGATTCTTGAGTTGCGAGACAAGTTCTTCTTGCCGTTCGATCGCTTCACCGAGCTGAGGCTGTTCCTTGTTAAGCAGTGTGAAGATCAGGTTCATCTGATCTTCGACACGCGACTCCTGTGACTTACCGAGTGCCCGGAACAGCAAATCCGCTCGTTCCGGGTCTTGCTTGCGAAGGATCTCCGCCATCTGTTGCAGCGTGAGATTGAACCGCTTGTAGCGCGCCTTGATCGAATCCTGATCGTTGGCCAGATTGGGCTTTTGCGGTGGCGGAGCATCTTGAGCTGAGGCAATCGAAGGCAGTGCTATCAGCGCCATGGTCAGCAATAGCCAATGACCAAGGACCAAGGACCAATAACCAATCTGGTGTCGTCGTGTCACTGGTTGCGCCGCGAATCTGCTGACCAGCTCATTTCGCCTCGTCATCGGAAAGCCCCTTGAGTTCTTGGATGCGGCGTTTCTTTCGTTCGGACTTGGTGCGGTCTTCGAGTTGCTGCTGTTGATCAATGATCGACTTGAGAAGTTCGATGGCTTCCTGGAATGTCTCCAGTCGCTGCATTTCCTTGAGAATCGTGTCCATCTGGTCGAGCATCACGCCGATCTGGGCGATGGATTCGTCGAGGCCCGGCAGTGGGTCGCGGCCATCGTCAAGAATCAGCTTGAGCGCCCCCAGTGATTCGTCCACGGAAGGATAATCGCCAGTGTTGAGCGCGTGGAGAGGTTTTACAATTTTCTCGTCAATTCGCTCCAGCATTTGCGGCGTGTGGACCGCGTTGTTGATGAGTTCCTCGCGAATGTCCTGAAACGCTTCTTCGACGGATGTGGTTTCCGTTGAGTTCTTGCGGATCG
>CAZILR010000324.1:0-6383 GCA_964539995.1 uncultured Planctomyces sp. | reverse complement strand
TCTGTCGTCTCAAGCTCAGGTCGCGCTGACGTTCGACAACGGTTCGGCGCGTGACGACTCCGGCCACAAAAACGACGGCGACCTTGGCGGTCAACCGACTGGTCAAGGCCGCATCGGCGTGTGCGTGCTGTTCCCGAAACTGGCGAATGCTCCGGCCGGCAACGTCAAGCCGGGCGGCAATGCTCAACCAGGTGGCTTGAAATTCGAGCATCAATGGACGCAGTTCAGCCCGGTCTTCGCCCGCAGCATGGTGCTTGCGAAAGACACGCTGCTGTCTGCCGGACCGCCCGACTTCCTTGACGAGGAATACGCCTTCGAGCGTCAAGCCGCGCGCGACAAGTCGATCTTCGATCTGTTGAAACGCCAAGATGACGCCCTCGAAGGCAAGCTCGGCTTTCAATTGCAGGCGGTCTCGCTGACCGACGGTCGGACGCTCAGCGATGTGAAGTTCGACAGCACTCCCGTCTGGGACGGCATGACGACCGCCTACGGAAAGGTGTTCGTCGCGACGATCAATGGTAAGGTGCTGTGCTTGGGGCAATGATCTTGTTTAACCCCAACGCCAACGGCGTGGGCGATCCGGTGAAGCGGACCAAATTTCCGCAGGCCGCGTACGCCGATGGCGTTGCGGTTAAACGGTAAGGTTGCAACTGATGTCGCGTCTGATTGTTCTCAGTCTGTTGACCTTCTTCGCGGCCGCGCAACCGCTGTCGGCCTGTTCGATCCCGGTGTTTCGGTTTGCGTTGGAGCGTTGGGCTCCGGACTTGTTTGAAGTGTCCGTCTTTTATCGCGGCCCGCTGAGCGACTCGGACGAACAGCGGGTGACGCGGCTTGAAGACCAAGCCGTGCGCAACGGCGGGCATCTAAATCTGGAGGTCGTCCGCTGTCACTTGGAGGAAGAAGTTCCGGCGGATTTGCTCGCCGTTTGGAAGTCGCTGAACGACGCGCCGCTGCCAACCGTTGTCGTGCGCACGCCGCGCAAAGCGACCGGGCAGACGATTGTCTGGCGCGGTCGATTGAACGAGCCGTTTCTCAATGCGCTCGCCACGTCCCGCGCGCGGCGTGAGATCGCTCAGCGTTTGTTGCAAGGAGATTCTGTCGTTTGGCTGTTCGTGCGCGGAAAAGATTTGAAGCAAGCGAATCGCACTCGGAAGTCGCTCGACACAGCACTCGAACAGGTTGCCGAGCAAATCGAACTCCCGGCCGGAATCGGTCGGCCTGGCTCGGAACTGCTCGCAAAAGTTCCGCTGCGACTGAAGTTCTCGGTCGTCGAACTCTCCGCCGACTCGCGTGACGAACAAGTCCTGCTGCAATTGCTGCGATCCGCGCTCTCGCAACCACCGAGTGCCGGCGATTCGCTGATCGCCCCGGTCTTTGGCCGAGGCCGAGTGCTCAATGTCCAGTCCGCTCGTGACCTCGAACCGGAAGCCATCAGCGATCTGACGACGTACCTGTGCAGCGCGTGCTCGTGTCAGGTCAAACAACAAAACCCAGGTTTCGATTTGCTGTGCGAAATGAATTGGGACGAGCGACTCTTTGGCGAGACCTCCGATCCTGCGTCGGACACCGCGAGCGATTTCACAACCGACTCCGAGCCAACCTTGGTCGCGATTCCTTCCGGCCACGCCTCGCAAGCTTCAAAGCCAACCTCGGCTAAACTCGCCCACACTTCTTCGACCGGAGGCCACGTCAGCCTTTTGTTCGCGCTCGCAGCACTCGCCGTGATGGCGTGCTCGATTGTGATTGCGAAACGGTAATCGCAAAGCGTGGCATAGCGTCCTAAATTGGGATCGCGTTCATTGGGCTTTCGCGGCGGATTTTTTCTTGTTGGCCTTCTTCTGAGCTTTCTTGGTCGGCTTGTCGGCGGAAGTTTCGTCCGCTTCTGGCCGAGGCAGCTTGGTGGGCCGCGCGCTGTCGAATCCGTTGAGCGCCGCCTGCAATCGTTTGGCAGTGGCGGCAGCGTCCTCTTTCAACGATGCGACTGTCAGCGGATGTTTCTCGTCGCGGTCGGCGGTCAAATCGAAGAACTCACCGTTGCGATACAGTTTGAAACGCTGATCGAAGGCGAACTCGCGCAACGGTTCGCCGCGCGGTGAGTACCACGAGTAAATCCACTCGCGCGGTTTCCCTTTATCGCCGCGAAGCTGCGGCAGCACGCTGCGACCGTCGAGCGTTAGGCTCGCGGGAATCTTGACTCCTGCGGCTTCGCAGATCGTCGGCAGGAAGTCAGTGCTGTCCACCAGATCGTGACAGACTCGGCCGGTCGTGATGACGACGGGCCAGCTCACGATGCAGGGGACGTGCATGCCGGCGGCGGTCGTTGTCCCTTTTCCGCCGATGACGACGCGGTCTCCCATCATCGACTTCGTTCCTTTGCCGGTTCCGTTATCGCCGATGAAAATCAGCAGCGTGTTCCGTCGCAGACCGTGCTCGTCGAGCGTCACGATCAGCCGGCCAATCAGCTTGTCCATGTATTCGACCATGTCACCGAAGTGCTCAGGCCGCTGATTCACATTCTCCCCTTTCGCTTTTGGATCCCATGTCTTGCTGTCGGGCGTCGGCTGATACGGCGCGTGAGTCAGCATCATCGAGTAATAGAGAAAGAACGGCTTGTCCTTGTGCCGCCCGATGAAATCGCGAGCGTAGTCGTTGACCAGATCGGGACCGTACTCGCCGTTCGTGGAGTCTTTCTCGACGCCGTTGATTTCCAACCCCGCGTTCGCGTACCTCGGTGGACGGCGCGTGTGTTGCCACAGGCAGTGCTCATCGAAACCGTACTTCTTCGGCAGTTCGGGATCTTGGCCAAGCTGCCACTTGCCAGTGATGCAGGTCGCGTAGCCGGCGCTTTGGAAGAGATTGCCGAACGTAGTCAGCTCCGGGTCCATCTTGCCGAACGTGATGTAGTTGCGGACGTTGTACGCTCCGGTCATCAATTGCACGCGCGTCGGCGTGCAGAGCGGCTGCACATAACACTGATCGAACCGCACGCCCCCGGCCGCCAGCTTGTCGAGCACCGGAGTTCGATACGACGTGCCGCCATTCGCGCCGATCGTCTCGTATCCGAGATCATCCGCCATGATGAGCACGACATTCGGCCGGGCCGACGGAGTCTCCGCCGCGAAGATTGAAAACGAAACCAAGCTCATCGCGGCGAACGCGAGCCAGTCTTGAAGACGCCGTCGTTGTTGGTCCACGAATCAGTCCTTTCGGTTCGCATCGCGATTGGTTTGTGTTTCATCAGACACCAGCGAGCGCATACACGCGGTCGAATGATTCTCTGGCGATCCCTCCCAGTCGTTCGGCGAGGTTTCGATACGACTCGCGTCGATAGCCCCACTGCTGGCTGCGCGGCACTTGTTCCAACCAGTCGCACAAGTGAACGACGCACAGGTCGTGAAAGTCCTGCTCATCCAATTCGAGGATTGCACCCGACACTCGATCGGTGATCCGATAGGGGCCACGACTCAAGATCAGCCGGTCGAACGACGAACGGTCCATCACACAATTGACGAACGCCAACCGCTCGGCCCGCTCGCCGATCAATTGCCGGACTTCGTCGCGGCGGTCCAGCGGCAAGCAGAATTTCTGGAACAGCTCCGTGCCGTAGATCGAGTGGAACATTCCCGCGCGGCACACATCGCGCTCGCAGCCCCAGTTTTCCAGATCGCGATGAACGCCGATCAAATGAGCCAGAAAGCCTTTCTCACCGGTATGCGGAACGGAGTCCGTCCCCAGGCCCACCAGAAAGTCCGTCATCGAGCGATAGTCGGGATCCATCATGCAGCTCCTGTCGCGAAATCGTTGACGCTAAAGATGTCACGGAGTTTAGCGGTTCAACCCCACGAATTCGTCGAGGCGATGGCGAATTCACTCGGCAACGCACTCATCACACATGCGGCAGACGCGGATTCTTGAAACAATGCACGCCGCCAAAATCTCCTCGCCTCCTCGATTGTTGGAGAGACCATGAAACGCCTTCTGATCGTGTTGGTTGGTTCGTTGTGGCTGATGACTCCGGTCGCGGCGCTCACCGCAGAGACCCCCAAGACCGCGAGTCCTCCGAACATCGTTTTCATTTTGGCGGACGACCTGGGCTGGACCGACACGGCGACCTACGGCAGTCGGTATTACGAGACACCCAACATCGACCGGCTTGCGGCTCAGGGATTGAAGCTGACTCGGTATCACAACTGCCAGAACTGTCAGCCGACGCGAGCCGCGCTGATGACCGGCCAATACGGTGCTCGCACGGGCGTTTACACCGTCGGCGGCATCGAACGTTTCAATTGGCAGAGCCGTCCGCTCCGACCCGTTGACAACGTCCAGCAATTGCCGCTCGACCGTGTGACGATCGCGCAGCAGCTCAAGACGGCGGGGTACTCGACGGCGATGTTCGGCAAATGGCATCTCGGCCAGAACGGCGAGTACCACCCCGGCCGACGCGGGTTCGACGAGGCCATCGTCACGATGGGTCAGCATTTCGATTTCGTCACGCAGCCGAAGGTCAATGTTCCCAAAGGTGTGTATCTCGCCGATTGGCTGACCGACAAAGCGGTGGACTTCATCCAACGCAAAAAGGCCGTGCCGTTTTTTCTGTATCTGCCGCACTTCGGCGTCCATTCGCCGCACGACGCGAAGCCGGAACTTATCGAGAAGTTCAAACCGAAGCCGGCGGTTGGCGGGCATCACAGCGCGACGTATGCCGCGATGATCGCCAGCGTCGATGAGAGCGTCGGCCGAGTGATGCGGACGCTCGATGAACTTGGCATCGCTGACAACACGGTCGTGATCTTTTCCAGCGACAACGGCGGAGTCGGAGGCTACATCCGCGAAGGGATCAAAAAGGCCGGCGACATCACCGACAACGCACCGCTCCGCAGTGGCAAAGGGAGCCTCTACGAAGGGGGCATCCGCGACCCGTTCGTCGTCCGCTGGCCCGGCGTGACCAAGGCCGGCTCAGTCTGCGACGTGCCGTCAATTCACGTTGACGTTTTCCCGACGCTGCTTGAATTGGCTGGAGCGAAGTCGCCAATGAAACAACCTCTCGACGGTGAGAGCCTCGTGAAACTCTTCCGCGATCCGAACGCCGCGTTGCAGCGCGACGCGATCTATCAGCACTTCCCCGGCTACCTTGGTGCGGGGGACAACTTGTGGCGGACGACGCCCGTCGGGCTGATTCAAGTCGGCGATTGGAAGCTGATGGAGTTCTTCGAGGACGGCCGGTTGGAGCTCTACAACCTGCGTGACGACATCGGCGAAACCAAGAACCTTGCCACCGCGATGCCCGACAAGACGAAAGAGCTGCATGCGAAGATGCTCGCTTGGCGTGAAGCGGTCAACGCTCCGATGCCGACGCCGAACAATCAGGCGACCGAACTCAACAAGAAGCAGAAAAAAGCTCAACGAAAGATGAAGTAACGTCTGCTCGATCTCAAAGGAGCAGATGATTTGACCTCATCGTGAGTGCGGCTCAGGGAGCTGGCTTTTCGATTTCGACGATGGCGTCAAAAAGTTCGCCATCGCGGTGGCCGTCGCGAGTGATGTCGAAGGCGATCAGATGGACTCCGGGTTTGGCATCGGGACGGGTTCGGAGCATGACGCGCAATTGTTGACGTGATTCGGGGGCGAGTTTCACTTCGGCAGCAATTTTGGTGGCTGGCTCGACGACGAGGCCGGGCGGCGCGTGAATCTCGATGCGCTGCGTTTGCTCGCGCTTCAGGAAGTTGCGGACGTGCAGCGTCAGTTCGATAGGTTCGCCGGCACGGACGGTCGAGCGATACGGTTGAGCGCGGACCCAGAACGGGTCGAAGCCGTAGCGATAGTCGTCCTCGCGGATCAAATCGCGGAAGGCGTCTCGCATGTCGTACGACCAGCGACGGTAGCGCTCGATGAACGGGGCCGGTTCGGGCATCACATACGAATGCCCTCCGAGTAGCAGGTCCGGTTTGATCCGGGCGAGATATTCAGAGCCGAGGATGTAACCCTCTTCGAGGATCGCGCTGTTGTGCGCGACCATCGCTTCGTGGCCGGTTTGGACCGGATCACTCGGATCGCCGAAGAGGTTGTCGCCGGTGAACGCGATTCGTTTGCCGTCGATCACGCCTTGCACGCACAGCGCAAACTCGGTTTGGCCCGGCATCCAATCGACGGTCAAATCGAAACCTTCCCAGCTCAGCTTCTCGCCATCTTTGAACAGCCGATTGAACCGCACGCCGTCGATTCCTTTGCCGTAGGCCTGAATCGGCGCGGCGTAGTCGAACCATTCGGGGTGCTCGCACACGTCGGCCATGCGGTCGAGTGCCCACAGTTCCGTCCCCCATTTCTCGCGCAGGTGTGGTCCCTGCAAAAAATGATCGCCGTGCATGTGCGTCGGAATCATGGCG
>CAZILR010000323.1:0-6398 GCA_964539995.1 uncultured Planctomyces sp. | reverse complement strand
GCCGAGGCAATTGCAGATAAGCCAGGAACCGATCTTTGTCCAACTTGCCAAGCGACCGATCCAGCCACAGTCGGTGATACAGCGTCTGCGCCTTGAGCGGGTTCTGCACCGGCGGCAGTTTCGCGACGAACGCCGACAACCGATCGAGATACGCCGTCATCGCCTTCGAGTCGTGCTGCCAATCCTCATCCGGCCCCGGCTGCAATCTGACGAGCGATGCGACCACCCAATGATGATTCGTGATGAGGTCCGGTTTCGATTTCAGCAACTCGTCAAGCTGCGCCTGCGTCAGCAGCCGATGAATGTTGAACTGCCCGAACCCGCCGGAGTTCGGATGCCCGAAGTCGTCGAGGATCAACTTCGTCAGCGGCGCATAATCCGGCCGAGCCAACCGCGAAATCAAATGCCGCCGCCGATCGCCGTCCAGCTTCTCGTTGATCAGCCAATCGAACGCCGCGTCCGTGAAGCCTTCGGTATTCGGCTGCTGGAATGCTTGCTGCATCCAAGTCGCGCGCGAGATCCATTGCGGATCGAGCTTCGTCGGCAAGTTCGGCTCGACGCCGAGTTCTTCCTTCTGATGCCCGAAGTTCACGCCGAGCTTGGTCCGCAAGAACTCCAACGTCTTCTGCGGGTTCTTGTCGTAGGTCAGCAACGCCTGCCGCGCGAGGATTTCATTGACCCGCTGCGTATGCCCGATCTTCTGAATCCACTGCGTGACGAGCGGCTCGACCTTGTCGAACTGCTCGGCCTGCTGCGCGTGCAGGCAATGGAAGTAATAAAAATCCTCCGTCCCCGGCACGAGCGACTTCAACGGCACGGCCCGATCCGGAGCCAATGCGAAGTCCTCGATGAAGTTGATCTCTCCGCCGTGAGCCGTTCTGGCTTCGACCGTTCCCAATCCGACCACCAACGCCACGCTGACCGCTCGCAACCAATGAGACCAACGCATGGGAACCCTCGCTGTTTGAGCCGACAATCACTCTGCTGAAAGGACGTGCCAAGAGGCTGCCGCCTTAGATTTAGTTCCCGCAGATTCTACAAATGCCGCGAGCGTCGTCTCTGTGAGTTTCAGCTCCGTCAGGAGTTAAGCCCAAAAAGAACACGCGGTCCTTCGTGTGACTCATCCGAACTCAGTGAAAGACTCGGTCACGATGCCAACCCACCGATTGATGCGAGAACAACTCATCCCGCGACCGATTGACGAGGTGTTCGCGTACTTCGCGGATGCCGAGAATCTCGAAGCCATCACACCGCCGTGGCTGCGGTTCGAGATGCTTACGCCGCAACCGGTGGCGATGCACGCCGGGGCGATCCTGCAATACTCGCTGCGGCTGCACGGTTGGCCGATTCATTGGACAACGGCCATCACAGTTTGGCGTCCGCCGTTCGAGTTCGTCGATGTGCAGCTTCGTGGCCCGTACCGACTGTGGCATCATCGGCACACGTTTGAAGCCGTCGGCAATGCGACTCGCATGGTCGATGTGGTGGACTACCGGCTGCCGCTTGGCTGGGCTGGGTCACTCGCGCACGGACTGTTTGTTCGCCGTGATTTGCAGGCGATCTTCGACTACCGACAAGAGACGGTTGCCAGACTCACGAAGCTCGATTCGTGAACTCGTAATGTCACAGGATTGCCGCAGAAGGACCGACTCAAGCCAGGATCGGCTGGATCGGTGAACCTTCGCAAATGGTTAATGGGCGGCCGAGATTGTCAGGCAACTGCAAGTGCGGATCGACACCGAGGCAGTGATAGATCGTGGCAGCGAGGTCTTCGGGAGTTGTCGGATTGTTGGCGGGATATGCGGCGAAGCGATCGCTCGATCCGTGAACGAGCCCGCCTCGAATGCCGCCACCGGCAAGGACCGATGTGAAGCAACTCGGCCAGTGATCGCGACCATCGCGGCCTGCGCCGGCTCCACCGACGACCCCTTGTCCGACGCGCGGCGTGCGGCCCATCTCACCCGTCCAGACGATGAGCGTCTCGTCGAGCATTCCTCGATCTTGCAGATCGTCCAGCAATGCGCTGAAGGCTTGATCGGTGACGGGGCACAGTCGCGTTTTCAAGTCGATGAAGTTGCGGTTGTGTGTGTCCCAATAAACGCTGACGTTCGTGATGCCGTCGTTCGGCCAGAAGACGGTGACGAACGGCACGCCTGCCTCGACCAACCGCCGAGCTTGTAACACCGATTGTCCGTGCGGGTTCATGCCGTAGCGTTCGCGAACCGATTGTGGTTCGCGAGTCAGATCGAATGCCTCGACCGCGCCACGCGAGGAGAGCAACGAAAACGCTCGGTCGTAGTGACTGCGAGCGGCCGCGATGTTCGCGTGACCTTCAAGGACTCGCAGTTGTTGGTCGATGTCGCCGAGCAACTCGCGACGCCGAGTCGAGCGGGCTTCGGGGATGTCCGCGTGCAGCGAAAAGTCGCCGACCTTGTAGTCGGGCTTGCTGGCATCGGCGTCGATGCGCATCGGGTTCAGCGTTGGACCAAGCCAACCGGCTCCCTGTCCGTGCGACTCCTCGACGAATCGCGGCGCGCCGTTCGGGACGATCGGCATCATCGAGACGAATGGCGGCAGTGGGCCGCGTCCGCGACCCAACCGAGCCATGACAGAACCGATGCTCGGCCAATCTTCCGGCAGCGGAGCGCCGCGACGGGGAACACCACGGCCGGTCAGCGGGAAGTGCGTGGCTGTGGTGTGATCGACGTCCCCGTGCGTCATCGAGCGGATGATCGCCAGCTTGTCGGTTCGCTGAGCCAGTTGCGGCAAATGCTCGCAGATTTGCACGCCCGGAAGCTTGGTCGCGATCGGCTGGAACTCGCCACGGTACTCGGCCGGCGCATTCGGTTTCATGTCCCAGGTGTCTTGCTGGGCCGGGCCGCCCCACATGAACAAGAAAATGCACGCTTTCGCGCGAGGCCGCGCCCCGCCGACGGACGAGGACTCGGCTTGCGCTGCGGTCTGCGTTTGAAACCACAACGGCAGGTCGAGTCCCGCTAAGCTCAACGCGCCGGCACGGAGCACTTCGCGGCGACGCATTGGCGCGGCAGCGAAGAAGTCTCGGCAGGCGGTCGGAGCGAGAGCATTCATGGCCGGTCAAAGTACGACCAGCGTTCGTGCCAATCAAGACGGCTACCTGACTGGTCATGGCCAGCCAGGACCGATTTCGGTGGCTGCGTTGACAAGCGAAACGATGCCCGAATATACCTTCGCCCCTTCGGTTTCTGCGAAAATCCTCGGACATCCGCGGTGTCGATGATTCGACGTTGGCGACAGTTTTTGAGGCTCAAATTGTGCAGCCGTGGGTTGCGGTGTTTTTCAAATTTCAGTTTGTTGGAGGTTGCCATGAAGGAGGTCGTTCGTGGTTAAGTTGCGATTGCGAGACAATGAGAAAATTTCAGACGCGGTGAAGCGGTTTCGGAAGTTGGTGGAACACGCTGGAATCAAGAAGGAAATGCGTCGCCGCGAGTACTACGAAAAGCCGAGTGAAATTTCGCGCCGTAACCGCCGTCGAGCGGAACGCCGCGCGCGACTGTCTCGCCTGAACCCGAACGGTACTGGCACTGGCCCTGGCAGCATGACCGGCCCGTAATTTTGCCTGCTGTTGGCGTTACCGAATTAAAAAAGCACCCGTCGAAAGACGGGTGCTTTTTTGTTTGATGGATTGGGCTGCTGACCAGAGGCCGGCAGATCACGAGAATCGCTACTCGTCGTCGTCCTCTTCTTCTTCCTCTTCTTCCTCTTCTTCTTCCTCCAACTCCAGTTCGACTTCGGCCTCTTCCTCGACTTCTACATCCGGCACATAGGATTCTTGGTAGATGTCGGTGCTCGTGCCTGGCGGAGGTGCTCCGATCAGTTCTTTCACGGCTTGCAGCCAATACAGCCGCTTGCTCTTGGAACGCAGCACTTCGATCCGCTCTTCGGCGGCTTTCTTTTGGTCGAACGGGAAGCGGTCCTCTTCCTTTTGAGTGTTGTTGAAAATCACCCAGACGATGCGTCGGCGTTCGACTGGCTTCGTGCGGGCTTTCTTTTTAACCGGCTTCTTTTTGGCTCCGGCGGCGGCGGCTCGCTTGCGCTTGCCGTCCTTCTCCGTTTTGCCGTCGGCCCCAAGTGCCTCGGCCGCTTCAACTTCTCTGCGCTTATCCAAACGGCTTGCCATGTTTCCTGACTTCTCCAAACGACGCCTGCGGTTGCCAGAGACCTCTGAGACGGAACGAATTCCGGCTGCGGAAGGCTCACGAAGGGGCGAGAGGGTAGCAAACGGACGACGACCAGCCAACCAGGCGACCAACGGACTCTGAGCCAATTTTCTCGAAACAATCAGAAAAGTTTCTGTAACCGGACTCGGCGAACCGATTCTTGGAAAAGCGATCAGACTGCGCGAGCCGCGTTCAAGGAGAGCGGTTCGACACACCCCCCGCCTCGGCGGGAACTGCCGAAGACGAAGGAGAGGAGTCCATGCGACATCTTGGGAAATGGCTAATGGCGTTGGGGTTACTGGCCGTCGCGCCAGCCGCCAGCGACGCGGCGTTGTGGGGCAATTCCGCCCAAAGCCAGCAAGCGGCGAAGCAGAAGAACCAAAAAGCGGCCAACGAAGTCGCTGGTGCTCTGCGAAATGCCAAACTGCAAGGCTTCGACATCGGCATCGAGGTCAAGGAAGGCACCGCCATCCTGACCGGCGAAGTGACCGATCCGGCCCAAAAAGACAAAGCCACGCAAGTCGCCTCGAAAGCGAAGGGCGTGAAAAAAGTCGATAACCGGCTGATCGTTTCACCACCAAAAGCGGTCGCGGCCCGACAGGCCGAGAAGGCTCAAAGGGAAATTCAGCAGACGTCCAACGACGCTCCGCCGACGAATCAGCAAATGGCGGAGAACATCGCCGCCGCGCTGGGCAAAGCCGGAATGAGCGGCTTTGACTTGGAAGTTCGCTACGAGGACGGCCAAGCGTTGATTGGCGGTGCGGTCGCAAATCCCGCTCAACGAGCGAGAATCACGCAAGTGGTCTCTGCCCTCAACGGCGTCGAGAGCGTGGACAACAAGGTGACGGTGTCGCCACAAGCGGCTCGCCGTCCCGCTGGTCCGCCCATGTACGCGAATCAGGCGGCATACGGACCAGGTCCGATGCGTGCGCCGATTCATCCGGCGGCTTTCCAGCAGGAAGGTGGTCCGATGCCGGGTGGCCCGATGGGTGGCGGAATGCCAATGCCGCCGATCCCAATGGCTCGGTCCAACGCGGGACAAGTCTACGACTCGCCCAACCTCCCGAACTATGCCTGGCCGACTTACGCTCAGTATCCGAACTCAGCGGCGGTTACCTACCCGAAAGAGTACAGCGCCAGCGCGTGGCCCTACATCGGTCCGTTCTATCCGTATCCGCAAGTCCCGCTGGGCTGGCGATCGGCTCAATTGGATTGGGATGACGGCAACTGGAACCTCAACTTCCGGTCGCGCACCGACAAGTGGTGGTGGTTCATCAGCCCGAAGAACTGGTAGCGAGCAACACGACGCAGTCTGAATCTCCTTTCCTCAAATCTCCGAGCGTGCAGGCGCTCGGAGATTTTTTGTTGTCCGAGCACGAGCCCGACGGCCCCAACTTCCTGGTACGACCGTCAAAATCCCCAAATTCTTCCAAGTCGGCAGGGTTTAACAGCCGATGAGAGTCACACGTCCCTTCCGATTCCATCCGGGAATAAGGTGTGCCCATGAAATTGATTCAACGTCTCACGCTGCTATTTCTGCTGGGAGCAATGAGCACCGCGTCCAGTGGCTGCGTCGGCTTTTATGTCTTCTCCGATACTGTGGCCACGGCTGCAACTTGGTGCCGATTCTGGAAGACGACGCCCATCATCCCGGTGAGCGCCTATTGGCAACAGCAGATCGAAGACACCTACTGGGAAGAGGAGCGGTACTCGAAGGTGCCGATTCTGGATCCCGTCGAAGGGGAGAATGCTCCGCTGTTCTGCCTGGACCCGCCATCGTCGGACGAAGTCATGCGATCTTTGCCAGACAGTGCCGCGGGTGGCTTCGCTTTCCTCGCCGAGACCTTCCGTAACAACGTCCGCATCGTCGTCGAACCGATCGTGGACCGCGTCGATGAATGTCGCTTCTATCCGATGGCTGGCCCGGCTCGCCTGCACCACTGCCACTACAAGTGCACAGTCTACTACGACAAAACGATTCGCTCGACCTGGCCAATCCCGTTCTCTCACGATGACGAGACGACCGAAGTCATCTACATCGACCACGACCACCTGATCCGCTGCTCCGGCCCGGACGCGCCGTAATGGCAAGAAGGCAGAAAGCACACAGCAGGCTCCGGCTGGACAACCAGTCGGAGCCTTTTTCTTTTCACTGCCCACTGCCCACTGCCTTCTGCCTTCTGCCTTCTGCCTTCTGCC
>CAZILR010000322.1:0-6420 GCA_964539995.1 uncultured Planctomyces sp. | reverse complement strand
TCATGACCATCGAGGCGATCGTCGCCAGCACCACCGAGGCGGTCGCCGTGAAGACTTGAAATGGGATGCGCCATTCTTCGCCCGGACGCAGCACGCCCGCCTCGCCAAGTTGGCTGGCTCCGACGAACAGGAATTCGTTCGTCAGAAATTCATCCGTGCGGAACTGCCGCAGTTGCGTCGCCGTATCCGTGTTGAGCACAAACAGCGGAGCCGGCACGTCCACATTGCCGGTGTTGCGATAGACGATCGCGCCGTTGAACACTAATCCCGTGCGGAAGCGCGCGGGGAGTTGCAACGACGGGACCAGGATCGCCTCTTGCTTCGGCTGGACGACGACGGCATCCGTCAGCATCCGAGTCGTCCCCGGTCGCGTCAGTTCGGCGTCGTAGGTTCCGAGCGTCGCGTTGGTCAGATTGAACGTCGCGAACAAGTTGTTCGTGTCAGGAGCCGTCACCGTCGTCGCGGTAATGCGTGTCCCGGTGGGGCCGATCAATTCCAGCAGATCGTCGGCTCGCAGGTTCTTTCCGAAGAAGTGCAGCGTGACGACTCCCGCGCCGACCATTTGCGGCACGACGGTGGTCAGTTCGAGTTCCGGCTCGCGAGCCTCCAGCGTAAACGAGGACGATGCGTTGAGTGACCGGGCGAACGCGAGCACGAAGTACGTTTCGGCCACCGCGTCGGTGATGACAAGGCTCGCAGTGGCGGATTGCAGTTCGCTGCTGGCGAACTCGAACTGCGACGGCGTCGGCAACTGCCCGCGAGCGACGTACAGCTCCAGATCGGCCCCGGTGCCCGTCGTGGTGAACGTCAACTCGGCATCGCGAATGCCGGCCGGAACGTCGAACCGGAAGTAACGGCGTTCACCAGGCGCGATGACGCCGGGCGTGCTTGCATCGAACGGCAGCGCCGGTAGGTTCAGGCCGATCTGTTCGTTGGTCGCTCCGGAGTTGTCCGCTCGATTCGATTCTGGCACGACTTTGTCCGCGTTGACCACGACGATCAAAAAGTAGTCGTCCGGGATCACGCCCGGCAGCGTCGCGGTGACGGTCGGCGAGTAAGTGTCTCCGGCCAGCAGGGGATCGGCACGCAGCACGCTCGCCAGCAGCAGATCGTCGCTCGACAACTCGCGGTCGGACGACAGGAACACGGAATCGTGCCAGCCACCCGGCAAGTCGGTCATCCCGACGTTGTGTGCAACGTAGCTGAGTTGAACCTGATCTCCCACGAACGCGGTGCTCGGCATCGGAGCGGAGATCGACTGCAACGCCAAATCTCCCGCCGTGCCGATGCCATTCAAAATCGTCGTCGTGTTGAAAAACCGCAGATCGAAAAACGGGTCTACTGCGTCGGTGGAGGCAAACGTCCCGACGCGATTCGCGTAATTCAGAATCGAGTAGTCATCGCCGTGACTCGGACCGAAGCCGTTGAGCAAGTCGATCTCCAGCCGCCCCGTGAGCGTCATCGCGCCCGTCGAATTGATCTGCCCGAACTGACCCGTGGCCGGTTGATCGCTGATCTCGATGTTGAGCACCGGAGACAGGTTCCCCACGACGGGCGGATTGTTGTTCGTCGCCAACGCCTGAAGTTCAGCGGCCGTGAGCGGACGATCGAAAACCGACACTTCGTCGAGACGTCCAGAGAACGTCGCCTCGCTGGTGTCTGCGCGTGCTCCGAGGGCGGCGTTCGTGAAGAAGCTGAAGTTCGTCGAGTAAAACGTCGTCTCCGCAACGCCATCGACGTAGAACGTCACGGTGTTGCCCGACTTCGTCACCGCCACATGATGAAAATTGGTGTCGGAGATCGCGACGCTCGACGAGCCGACATGACTGATGCCGATGTTCGTCAGAAAGAGTTTGCCATCGGGAAAGAATCCGAACCCGTAGCCGCTCTGGCCGTAGCTGAAAATCAAACCGCTGTTCGCCAGGTTGTCCCGTTTGACGAACGCGGAGATCGTGAAGTCCTGCAAACGCAACGCGGTCGGATTGCCCAGCGTCACAAAGTCGCCACTGCCGTCGAAGACAAACGCCTGCCCGAACTGACCCGTGGCGAACGTCGTGCCTCCGACCAGAGTGCCGTTGATCGGAGTCGCGTCAGCGCTGTCATTGGCGTTTCCCTCGCCGCGCCACCAGCCCACGAGATTGCTGACAGCCGATTCGGTCAACGTGCCGTTGACGTTCAACGTGCTGCCGGGACTGACCGTCAGTGCTCCCGAATTCGTGAGGTTGCCGGCCGTCGTGAAATCGCGTCCGCCGTCCAGCGTGAAGCTCCCCTGGTTGTTGGCCAGCGAGTTGATTCGGGCAAACGTCGAACCGGAACCATCCAGCGTCACGCGGCCTTTGTTCGTCGTGAAGTTTGTCGCGTTCGGCGCAGCGATCGTTGAGAACGGCCGCGCGATCCACTCGCCGGCCGTCAGTGTGCTGCCGCTGAACTGCGGCGAGCCGTCGTCGAACGACAGCGTACCGGACTGCACCTCGACCGTGCCGGTGTTGTCGATCTGCACCGCTCGGCCGCTACCGTCGTGCCGGAAGTTGCTCGTCCCTAGCCCACCCGATTTGCGAAACGTCCCCGTGTTCACGACGAATACCGTGCCGCCCGATCCATCGCTGGGCGAGACGAAATCAGCGTCGGTTTGCAAGTCGTATAAGCCCTGGTTGACGAACCGCGAGTTCGCATTGAGCACGAACTCCCCCACGCCGCTGTGTGTCCAGGTGCCGAGGTTTGTGATCCCCGCGCGTGCAAACAGTCCTGTCGTCGGAGCGAAATCGAAGACGCCGACATTCACGATGCTGCCCAGCAACCCGCCGCTGATCATCTTGAAGATGCCGGCGGGAAAGTTCAGTCGCGCGGGATTCAATTGGTCGATGCCGTTCAAGACCGAGGTGAACTCAACCGTGCCTGGCCCCGCGCCCGTGTACGTTCCCGTCCATCCGTATTGATCGAAAGACGTCGGCGTCCGGGCACCGAATTCGAGCACCGCGCCGGCCGACATATTGAACGTGCCGCCGGTTGAGTTGCCGCCGCCGCTAAATCGCAGCCGGCCCGATTGTACTTCGATCACGCCCGTCGGCGAGTTTTCGATTCGGCCAGTGACGTTCACCGTGCCGCTGCCAGTCGTCTTGCGAATTGTCCCGGCATTG
Source organism: uncultured Planctomyces sp. (assembly GCA_964539995.1). Lineage (GTDB taxonomy): Bacteria > Planctomycetota > Planctomycetia > Planctomycetales > Planctomycetaceae > SXKJ01. The sequence continues at coordinate 3,283 of CAZILR010000322.1, read as the reverse complement.
ACGATCGGCCCCGTGTTGCCGAATTGATCGGTGCCGAAGAAATTGGAATCGCCGCGATGCTCGTACACGGCCCCCGCACGGTTCTCGAACCGCACGCCGCCCGTTCCGAAATCCCCCGGCCCGACGTTGACGATCGTGCCTTCATTGATCAGGCCCGTGCCGCCGAGTCCTTTGCCGGCCGCTCCCTCGATCGTCAGAAAGCCGGCGTTGACCAACGTCGTCGGGAGGCCAAGGCTCCCGAAGCCGCCGCTCGCAATGCCGCCGCTGAGCCAATACGCGAGACCTTCCGGAAAGTTGAAAGTGGCGTGTGCGGTCCCGGCGGGATCATCGAACGAGCGCGAAGCGATGTTCGTGACGTTCCATTCGACGCGGCCGTCTCCCGACCCCGTGAACTCACCCACGACGAAGATTTGCCGGTCGCCGCTGATCTCCAGCACGGCGTCGGCCGCTGCGTCGAGCGTGATGCCCCCTTCCCATGTTCCGCCGTCGTCGATCTTCAGCCGGCCGATCAGCACATCGATCGTCGCGCCGGCGAAGTTGAAATCCAGTCCGAATTCTCCGCCGTCGAGAAGCGAGGTTTCCGTTCCGGCCGATTTGCGCAGCGTCCCGGCCACGCGGAAGCTCGGACCAAATCCACCGCCAAACGTGCTGCGGCTGATCGCGCCGTCACCTTGAAGGTCGTACAACCCCGTCGCCGTGGTGTCGAACACGCTGCTCGTGTTGACCAGCAGACGGCCGGTGTCCTCGTGAATGACGGTGTCGTTGTTGATGAACGACCCAAACAAGAAGCGGTCGTTCGTCCCGGACAACGTGACGAAGCCTTCGTTGACGAACGGCCTGTTGAAAGCCGCAGAGATGGCACCGCCATTCCAGTGAAACAATCCCTCTGGAAAATTGAACGTCGCTCCGGGATCGCCGGTGCCGATGGTCCCCGATCCCGACTCGACGCGACCAAGGCCGGTCCCGGTGTAAGTCCCTGAGAAACTCGCCGAACCACCACCCGTCAGATCGAGTATGGCACTCGCCGTTGTGGCATTGAACGTCCCGCCTCCCGTGCTGGTGCCGCGAGCGAGCCGCAGCGTTCCTGCTTGTGCTTCGACGGTTCCACCGAGATTGTTGAAGTTCACCGCGTTTGGATCGCTGCTGCCGCCGACGAAACGGCTCACTCCCGTCCCCGCTGATTTGCGCACGGTGCCAGCATTGTTGAAGGTCGCGAACTGCACCTCACCGCCGTCCCCGGTGAAGTCGTAAACCGCGCCGGCCTGATTGTCGAAACGGCTTCCTCCCCCGGAGGCCACGTCGTCCACGTCACCGCTGCCCGAATGGTTGACCGTTCCTTGATTGACGATGAGGGCCGCGACCGCTTTGTCCGCTGCCGTTGAAATCGTCAGCAGGCCCGCGTTGACCAACCCGCTTCCGAAGATCGCGCCGGACTGCCAATCGAGAACTCCCGTACTCGTGATCGTCACGGCTCCATTGGCCGTCAGGTTGCCGCCACTCAATGTCAGTGCCGAAGCGTCGATCTGCGAGGCCGCTTGAATCGTCAACCCGCCGGCCGTGACCATCACCGACTCGCGGCTGATGATCGAGTTCACCGTGCGACCGTCACGAATCGTAATGATGGGATTCGCCACGCCACGATCAATCGTGACGTCGTCACCAGAGCCGGGTACTTGGCCGGTACTCCAATTCGCGGCGTCGTCCCAGAATCCGTCCGTGTCGATATTCCAACTGACGGCTGACAAAAGTTCGCGCCGCTCTAATCGCTCAACTTCTAAAGCGGATCGTGGCCCTTCGTGTCGGCGCTGGCGACCGAGAATCAGAGGTCGCGTCTTACGCCTTCGCATTCCGAGCCAACCCTGCCAATTGATCCTCCGCATGAAGAGTTCTCCATTAGACTCGTCAGAATGTCGTGGCTGAGGCAAGACACGGTCTTGCCTCTCGCAGGAAACGGTCATCGCGTGGATCAAATGATGGTAACGTCGTCGTCCGCGACTCAAACGTGCGTCTTCCCGCAACTGGGACAACACCTCTCGCCTAGCCAAAAACTTGGCCGCAAACGACATTGCCCCTTCGGTTGACGTAGCGACGGCACTAACCGTTCTCAACCATCTTTTGCCGAACCGCCTTGAGCAAGCACGATCCGGATTCATTCTCAACCGTTACCGGAGCACGTTAGCCAAAGCTCTTCCAGAACCTTTGGAGCAGTCGCGCAACCGAGTTAGCCAAGACGGTCCCACTTTGTCTGCTTGTGGCTCGGAAAGTACCCCGCCGGTTACGGTCGCTGGACGCTGCGCCTCACAGCACTGCCCAGATTGCGTTGAAGCCAACCAAAAATTGCTCTGCCTCGCGGGAGCGAGGCCGCTGCGTTGACCGTATTGCAGCCGACTTTGAATTCGGATTCTCTGGCCGGTATCGTGCGAGCCTTTCTGGCATCCCGTCTCAGGAGTTCTGTCATGCGTCTCGACTCACTGGCCGCGCTGCGGCTGTCCTTCGGTGCGGTTATTTTGGGAGCTTTGTTTGGTTGCGGCGGCGATTCGTCGGCTCCGTCGGGTGGCAGTTCGGCTCCGAAGGTTGATCTAGGTTCCGCCGCTCCGAGCGGCGATCTCAAGCGGATCATCGTGCTGACGAACGGCAACGCTCCGTTCTGGGACGCGGCGGCTGCGGGCGCGAAGGATGCCGAGAAAGATCTGAAGTGCGCCGACGATGGCTATCAGGTCGTCGTGGACCGGAACGACTTCAAGGCCGAAGGTCAGATCGAAAAGCTGCGACAGTACGCGAGTGCGACGGACGTGGCCGCTGTCGCGATCTCCGTGACCGATGCTCAGAACGAGGCGATTCCCGAAGAGATGCGGAAGCTGCAAAAGGCGGGCATCAAGATCGTCACGATCGACTCGGACGTGAACCGGGCGACCAGTCGCGACAGCCGCTTCGCGTATCTCGGCACGGACAACATCGTCGGCGGCCGAGAACTCGGTACGGCCGCGAAAGGTTTGCTGCCGAACGGTGGCAAGTACGCGACGTTCGTGGGACTCAAGAGCGCAGCGAACGCTCAAGAACGGATCGGCGGATTCGGCGAAGGGGCCGGCGAGAAATTCACGCAAGCCGAGAACCTCGGCGACGGCGGTGACGAAACAGTCGCACGATCGAACGTGAAAGACGCTCTCGACCGCAACGCCGACATGGCACTGCTCGCCGGCATCTGGTCGTACAACACGCCGGCGATCATCGACATCGTCAAGCAGTTGAACGCTCGCGAGAAATTGAAGCTCGTCGGCTTCGA
>CAZILR010000321.1:0-6425 GCA_964539995.1 uncultured Planctomyces sp. | reverse complement strand
TCCAGGACCGGCTCGCCTGACCATTTTGGATTAGTCTCCGAAACCGAAGTCCGCTCCGCCGCGTTCGAGTCCCACCAGTCAGGTTTGTCGATGCGATACGAAACGGGAATCGCCGACGGGACTCCGTCGCGGACGAACATCACATCCTGGATGGCTCGCATCTCGGACGGGATCTCGACCGGAGCGACCACCTCGATGAAAAGTTGTCTGACGGGCAACTCTTTCAGTTCTTCGATGATCGCTGTGGGAGTCGCGCGAAAATGGAAAATCGGTTTCGACGCCGTGCGTTGCGCCAGCCGCGTCCGACGCGACCCAATGTCCGAAGCCGTCTTCTCGCCGCGAGTGGCTTGAGTCGCCACGGCAACGTAGGCCGCAAGCTTCGCGTGGAGGAGTGCGAGACGGTCGGCAGGGTCGGTGGTCACAGCCCCGTCAAACACCACCAGCAAGACATCGCCGTCCGAGGTGACTCTGGTGAGATCGATGCAATCCAGCTCTTCCAGCATCATCCGCTCCTGACGGGGATGTCCGCAGATTCTGAGACTTCAGCAGGCTAAGCGAAACCAGAATCAGGCGGAAGTTTACCAGAGGAAACAGCTCGTCACGATTGGCATTCCAGGTACGTTCAGCCGTGGGCACCGCAGCATGGCGACCCGGACGGAAATGCTCCTCGACTTTGATGCGATCTGCCATGCACTGTGTTCGGAGTTCTCGGACCGGCCCTAACCAAAACGTGGAGAATGCCATGCTGCTGAATTTTCGTCGTGCGTCGGTTTCGTGTGTTGCATTACTGTTGCTGTCGATCACGACTTTCGCCGAGGACAAACCGGCGGCCGAACCAAAACCGGCCCCAGTCCCGGCGGCGAAAGCTCCGACCGATTTGTCCGGTCATTGGAGCGGTACTTGGCTGAGTCACTCCAACGGCCACGACGGCCCGATCACGGGCGACTTCCGCAAGATCGACGACGACCACTACTGCGTTCACTTCGACGGCCGATTCTGGGGGCTGTTCCCGTTCGAGTACGACGTCGTGCTGACGGTCACGGAACGCAAGGACGAGAAGCTGACGATGTCGGGCTCGTCGAATCTCGGCTTCTTGTTCGGCACGTTTTCGTACACGGCGACCGTGACCGACACGAGTTTCGTCGCGTCGTACTGCTCGAAGCGAGATCACGGCGTCTTCAACATGACGCGTTGCACTCGCTGCCAGTAGGTTGGACGCCCTCGTTCGACCGTTCGATGGCCCGGACGCAGGCGTCCGGTCTACAGACGACTCGCCGCGCTTGTGGCTGCGCGGTCATCGCCGCACAATGTTGCTCCGTTGGTCTGAACCCCAAGTCCTCACACGGAGCCTGCCTCATGCGATCGCTTGTTCGTCCCGCCGTTTTGTTAGGTTTGAGTCTCTGCGCCTCGTTTTCGATGCTCATCGCGAACGCGGCTGATTCCAAAGGGATCGTGGCGATCACCGTCGAGGACGCGAAAAAAGATTCCGACTTCGCGATTCAAGGCGAGTACGTCGGCGAACTCGGTAATCAGGATGGCAAGGAAACTTGGGGGTTGCAGATCATCGCGCTCGGTGAAGGCAAGTTTCACGCGGTCGCGTTTCGTGGCGGACTCCCCGGCGAAGGTTGGGACAAGTCCGACAAAGTCGAAGTCGATGGCAGCGCGTCCGGTGGAGTCGCCACGCTCAAGGGAGAAAAAGGGACGGCGACCGTCAGCGATGGCGTCGCGAAGATCACCCATCCCGACGGCAAGTCGCTCGGCGAGATGAAGAAGGTCGAACGCAAAAGCACGACGATGGGCAAGAAGCCGCCCGAAGGAGCGGTCGTGCTCTTCGACGGCAAGAACGGTGACGCTTTCACCGATCCGAAGAAGTTCGTCGATGGCCTGATGTCGCAAGGAATCACCAGCACGCAAAAGTTCCAAGACTTCTCGCTGCATCTGGAATTCCTGCTGTCGTACATGCCGGCCGGTCGCGGCCAGGGCCGAGCCAACTCTGGCTGCTACATGCAGGGCCGCTACGAGGTACAGATCCTCGACAGCTTCGGCCTCTCCGGCGAGCACAACGAGTGCGGCGGCATCTACACGATCAAGACGCCGGACGTGAACATGTGCCTGCCGCCGCTGGCCTGGCAGACCTACGACGTCGACTACACCGCCGCGAAGTACGACGCGGACAAAAAGAAAACGACGAACGCGAAACTGACCGTCCGGCACAACGGCGTCTTGATTCACGAGAACGTCGAACTCCCGAAGGGGACGACGGCTGCTCCGGTCCAGGAAGGCCCCGAACCGGGACCAATCTACATCCAGGACCACGGCAACCCGATCCGCTTCCGAAACATTTGGCTGGTGGAAAAGAAGTAGCCCACCGTTGAACACACGACGTTTGTGATCATGGCCTGGAAGGGGCTGTCATGCGAATTCTGAATGTGGCGTTTCTAGTCGTGCTGCTGATGTGGAGCATGGCGGCGAAGGGGCAGGACTCGTCGCGGGAACGATCAAACGACCGTGGTTTCGTGGCACTCCAGCGCGCAAAGTACGATGAGGCCGAGCGCATGTTCCGCTTGGCTCAGAAAGAAGCTGAATCCGACGGCAAACAGGACGAGATTTACTGCAACAGTGTTGTCGGTCTTGGCTGTGTTTATCTGGCGACAGCCAAGTTCGCTGAAGCCGAACCTCTCTTCCAGCACGCACTGATGTTAGTAGAACGGCTTGAGGGAGCCGACTCTTCCAAAGTCGCCATCACGCTCCACAGTCTCGCAAATCTGTACAAGGTACAAGGCAAGTTTGCGGAGGCCGAGCCGCTCCTCAAACGCATTGTGCAGATCCGTGAGAAGACATTAGGCACAGAACATCCAGACGTCGCGGTTGCGATCCACGACCTCGGAGAGCTGCACAATTCTCAAGGTAAGTACGCAGAAGCGGAAACACTCTGTAAGCGCTGCTTGCAGAGCGCTGAGAAGACATTCGGTGTGGAGCACCCAAACATCGCCATCATTCTCAATAACCTTGCGACGTCGTACCTGGGCCAAGGCAGGTCCGAGGAAGCGGAAACGCTCTTCAAACGCAGCTTGCAGATCAAAGAAAAGACGCTTGGCACAGAGCATCTCGGAGTCGCCACTACGCTGTACAACCTAGCGATACTGCAGTCTGACCGCGAGGCATTCATTGAAGCGGAAGTGCTGATGCGGCGTGCCTTCGAAATCAGACAAAAGAATCTGCCGACCGAAAATTTTGAGTTGATCGACTCGAAGCAATTTCTGGCCCGCATTCTGGCCTGCCAGGATAGGTCGAATGAGTCTGCAGCGCTATTCGAATCCGTGCTTGATTTGAAACGCAAACAACCGCGAACCGTCGATGTGAAATCAGCACTGGCTGCCAAGGATCGCGCCGATGATCTCTACAAAGTCGATCGATACTTTGAAGCCAGCAATCGGTATCGGCAAGCTGCCATTGCTCTTGAACAAGCATTGGGTCCGGACGACATCAACGTCGCGGAGTGTCAGGAGTCCTGCGCGAAATCGCTTCGAAAACTAGGCCGCAAGAAGGAAGCCGCAGTTCGCGAGGCCGAAGCCACTGGCATCCGTGCTCGCGCGGCCAAGTAGCTTGCAGCGTTGTCGCCTAAATCTGTGCAATTCGCGAACTTGCTGGTTACTCTGGCGTCCTGCGGTTGCGAACGATGTAGGGCTAGCCTCATGGCTGGTTGCGCTCGCGGCAACAATGATCGTCTGGAGCAAGGTGCCGAACAATGGCCGCACTGAGTTTGAAGTATTGGCTGAGTGTCGTTGTAGTCGCGAATCTGTTTTGCGGTCTCACCGGTACGGCGCAGGAGACCGAAACGAAGCCGAAGACTCGGACGGCTTCGCCCGTCGAGATCAAGCCGGAACCGCGCAAGCTCAGCCCTGGCACACCGCTCAGTGTGCGGACGTTGGTGCTGCGTCCGCCGGCTATTCCGAGCGTCCTGAGTTGGACGATCGAATCGAAGCGGCATCGCGGATACTTGGTCGCGACGGCACTCAGCCCCGATGCGAAGCAACTCGCGACCGGAGGACTCGACGGCATCATCCGGATTTGGAGCGCGGACACGGGCGAGTTTCAAAAGGCGCTCGTTGGACACGACAGCTATGTCTACGACCTCGCGTGGTCGCCTGACGGTCGAACATTGGCGTCGGGCGGTTCGTTCGACGCGACCGCTCGACTGTGGGATGTCGCTTCGGGTTTGAATCTGCGGAGCATCAAGCATCCGGCGTGGGTCTCGAAGATCGCCTGGTCGCCGGACGGTCGAACGCTGCTCGTGTCTGGCGGCGAAAGCGGCATCGCCAAGTTTTGGGATGTGACGCTCGGCGTCGAGCGGGGCAAGGTCGAGCACGGCCGCTACGTCCTGAGCAGTGTCTGGTCTCCGGATGGTGGGGCGGTGGCTTTCACTTGTTCGGGACAAGCGACACAGGTCTTCGACACGACCGAGTTCAAAGTCCAAAAGTCGCTCGGCGAAGCCGGGTTGACGGAAACGAACTACAGCTCGACGTGGTCTCCTGACAGTAAGTTGCTCGCGGTCGCGACGAACGCCGGCACGAAGATTTGGGATGCCGAAGCGGGTGAGTTGAAGCAAACGCTTGCCGGCCCGATGACGACGGCCGCGTGGTCGCCCGATGGGAAAGTGTTGGCTACGGCGTACTCCGGCAACGCCGTGCAGACCTGGAACACGTCCGATTGGAAACTCATCAAAGCCTTGCCAATTGGAGCGTCCGCGCTCGCGTGGTCGAATGACGGATCGCGGCTCAGTCTGATGACTTCCTCGACCGTCACGCTGTGGGATGCCGCGACCGACAAAGCATTGCCGACGCTCGACGCGACCGGTCCTGCGTCGCGAGTCATGTGGACGACCGGCAAGCTGATGGCGTCGGGCATCGGCACGAACGTAGTCTCGGTGTGGGACATCGCGACTGGCAAGCTGGCGAAGAAACTCGAAGGTCACACCGCTCCAATCACTGCGCTGGCTTGGGCCGTGAACAACAAGACGCTGGCCTCGGCCTCGGCCGACAAAACGGTGCGCGTGTGGGACGCTCAAAAAGGAGAGCTGCTCAAAAAACTCGAAGGGCACACGGCGGGAGTCTCGGTCTTGTCTTGGGCACCGAACGGCAAACAGCTCGCCAGTGGCAGCCACGACAAATCGGTGCGGCTGTGGGACACCGTCACCGGCAAGTCAACCAAGACGCTCGACAACCATCCGGCCGCCGTCACCATCATGGACTGGAATGGAAAGATGCTGGTTGCGGGTGGCCCGTCGAACACCGTCTTTGTCTGGAACACGGCCACCGGGCAAACCGTTCGCAAACTGGAAGTCTCCGGGCAAGCGCAGTCGCTGTCGTGGTCGCCCGACGGCAAAGTCATCGCGACCGGCGGAGTCGATGACTCGCTCCGCATCATGAACCCCGCGAACGGAGCGACCCTCTTCAAGCTGAGCCTTCCGGGCGATCCACCCTCTGTGACCGCGCTGGCTTGGAGCGCGAAGGGCGAAACAATCGCCTCTGGCAGAGCCAATCACACGGCACAGATTTGGAATCCACAAACGGGAAAAGTCGCTCACAACGTCCCGACGATGGCTCCCGTGCAAGAAGTGATGTGGTCGGACACTCTCCGCACGTTGGCCGTCGGCACGACCGACCGCTGCGTCCGCTTCTTTGACACCGCCAGCGGCAAGCTCCGAGCGACCCTCATCACCGACCACGATCAAGTCCCCGCCATCACCGCCGACGGCCACTACCGCGCCGACACGGAACCAGAATTGGTCTACGTCGTCCAAACCGAATCGTCACAAGACACGCTGTCCCCCGCTGACTTCGCGAAGAAGTACCGCTGGAAGAATTCTCCCAAAGACGTGAGGCTCGCCGACTGAAGTCCATTTTCCTCCGATCACTTCGCGGAGGAGAGGGTCGGAGGGGTGAGAGGCGTTCGCGGATTCGCACGGACGAACTTGGCGATCAAACCGCATTGCCGAAAGGTCAACAATGAGCGACTTGGTTCTGATCGCACTGAACCGAGCGGCTTATCCCGGATGATTCAGGGTTCGGGTGAAATCCATTGCAGCGTGTTTCTGGCAAGCACGACGCGCCAGCGAGTGATCTCGCAGGCAACCACTTGCTTGTGCGTCGTGCTTGTTTCGGCCCGTGAATCATCCGGCTAATGCGGTTTTCAACAAATCACTGCGCGGCCCGGCGAGCGTGGTTTTTTTGTGATTCCTACGACGGCCGAAAGCGGCTCTGACCGGCGAGTTTGCAGGGCCGGCCGTATTCGGCGCAGCGGCGCTGGCTCTCGCGAGTTGTTGCGAGCGGCCTGTTGCTTCAGTCAATCCGCTTGAGCTGTCCGAATCGCCAAGTCACTTCTTCCGCTCGCGGAGGATGGTATCGACCTGCTGCATGAAGTCC
>CAZILR010000320.1:0-6432 GCA_964539995.1 uncultured Planctomyces sp. | reverse complement strand
AAGGGCGAGTTGGGACGCACCGACCTGCAACAGAAAGAACGCACGGTCATCGTCTACGACTTGGGCGGCGGCACCTTCGACGTGACTGTCGTGCGGTACACGCCGACGCACTTCAAAGTGCTCGCGACCGACGGCGACGTGATGCTAGGTGGTCTCGACTGGACGCGCCGCATCGTCGATCACGTCTCGATGCAGTTCAAAACCAAGTTCAATGTCGATCCCCGCGAAGATCCGGAAACATTGCAGTCGCTCAGCCAGGACTGTGAATTGGTGAAGCGTGAACTGTCGCAAAAGGCTCAGACGCAGATCACGGTGTACTGCAAAGGCAATTCGTTGACCGTCGCGCTCACACGCGGCGACTTCGAGCGCATGACCGCTGACTTGTTGCAGCGAACTCGCGATACCACCGAACTGGTGCTGCAACAATCGGGAGTCAGCACGAACAATCTGGATGACCTGATCCTGGTTGGCGGTTCGACGTACATGCCGATCGTCGAAAAGATGCTGACCGAAGTTGCCGGCCGCCCGCCGTCTCGCGATGTTCAGCCGGAAGAGGCCGTCGCGCAAGGTGCCGCTATTCACGCGGCGATTCTCGAAGCCAAGGCCACTGGCGGAGAAAGCCGCATGGCCAAGATGGTCATCAACCGCCTACGAGCGGTGCAGACCAGCGACGTCAACTCGCACTCGCTGGGGGTCAAGATCACCGACCCGAACAATCGCAGCCGCAAGATCAACCACATCATGATCCCCAAGAACACCTCGATCCCCTTCAGCATCAAGCAGAAGTTCGTGACCACGACTGCGAATCAGCAGCGGATTCACGTCACCGTACTGGAAGGGGACGCGATGGACCCGGATGCCTGCGAGCAGATCGGCGATTTCTACATCACCGGCCTGCCGGCGAACCTGCCTGCCGGATCGCCGGTCGAAGTGACTTACTCCTACGACTCCAGTGGCCGCATCAACTGTACGGGCATGGAATTGACCAGCCGGCAAGTCGCCTCCACCGAAATCGTCCGCGGCGGCTTGCAGACTAACGACGTAGATATCTTTGAAACGCTCGCACGCGACTATCACGTTGAATAAGTCGGAAGTCGGAATGGGGAAGTCGGAAAGAACGAGTCTGTTTCCCCTTCCGAGCTCCCACTTTCGAATTCCCACTTCTCCAGGAGCCGCCCGTGGCATTGGACGTCTACAAGGATTGGCTCGGCATTCCCGACGGCCCCCGCCCGCCGGATCACTACACCCTGTTGCGGCTGGTGCAGTTCGAGGACAACGCCGAGAAAGTTCGCGCGAACTATCGCAAGCTCAACGCGCATGTTCGAAAGTACGCGACCGGGCAATACTCGGTGGTGTCGCAAGAACTGCTCAATGAGTTGGCCAAGGCGATGCTCCTGCTGACCGACCCGGAGCGCAAGCGGGAATACGACGAGAGCCAAGGCCGCGAATTTCCGGAAGAGCTGTCACGCACCGGCAATCGCATGACGGAGAACGTACTGGCCGAGCAGGGCACGATCACCAAGCAGCAGATCAAAGAAGTCAAAGAGTTTGCCGACAAACGCGGCCTGACCGTGCGTGACGCTGTCGTGCAGATGAAGCTGGCCGACGTCGAAACCGCCACGCGAGCGTTCGCCGTTGAACTCGGTCTTTCGTACGTTGATCTTTCGGAAACGATTCCCGACGACAGCGTGCTCGACCGTGTCGCGCGGGCCAGCGTGCGACGCAATTCGATCATCCCGCTGTTCATCGACGACGACTGCATTCTGGTCGCCTGCACGGACGAGATTTCTCACGAACTGGAGCAAGAGCTCCGTCTCACTTTTGACCTGCCTGTGCGTCCCGTGCTCGCCGCGCCGCCGGCGATCAATCAGTCCATTTCCAAGTATTACCCGCCAGGAACGCGGGAAACGCCCGTCGTCATCAAGAAGGAAGTCCAGGCCGCTCCGGAGCCAAAGAAAGGCAAGAAGGCCGACAAGGCCGCGAATCAACCGGCGACCGCACCCGCTCCGAAGGCGGCCGCAGGTCCACACCGTTATTGGTCGCAGTTGACCCCAGAAGAACAAGCCAGTCGCAAGCAGATCGGCTACCTCATCATGTGCTGGGGCACGATTGGCTCGGTGATTCTCGACCAACTCATCATTTTCAAGTTTGTCTGGCCGACGTTTCCGTTCTTCTTCTTGATGCCGATTTTTGTCGTTCCCGCCGTCATCTGGTACGTCAAGAAGGTCTACTGGAAGTGACCGCCGAATCACGGCAGCGGCATCTCGTTCGGACATTCGCTTTCAAACTGCAGCGTCTCGCCGGTCAGCGGATGCGCGAATTCCAGCTCGATCGCGTGTAGAGCCAACCGCGTCGGCGGCTGCCCACCAGCAAGCGGGCCGTATTTCACGTCGCCGAGAATCGGATGCCCCAATTCCGCCAAGTGAATGCGGATCTGATTCGTCCGTCCCGTTTCCAGCCGGCATTCGAGCAACGTCTGGCCGCGTCGCGAGACCAGCGGCTTCACATGCGTGATCGCCAATTGTGTGTCTTGTGAGTCGTTGGACGTCGGCTCAGGCTGATGCTCGATGCTGCCCCGCTTGCCGTCCCCGCGATCGCGGATGAAGTGTGTGCGAATCGTCTGTGCCTCAACCCGTCCGCGAACCACCGCCCAATAGATGCGGCTGGGTGTCCTCGCGGCGAACTGTTGCGTTAGTCGATCACGAGCCTCCGCCGTCCGCGCGATGACCAGCAATCCGCTGGCGTCTCGGTCCAGCCGATGCACGATGAAGACCAAACGGTCCTCGTGTCGCAATCGTCGCCCTGAGTACTCGTCAATGACTCGCGGCAGCAGCTCATCGAGCGATGGCGTCTGCGGGGCACCTGACTTACGCGGCCCCGCGTCTGACAATGGTCGCTCGGTCAGCATCCCCGCCGGCTTCTCGACCACGACCAGATGCTCATCGAGATAACGGATGCAAATTGTCTCGTGTTGGGGCGGCTTCGGCCGCGGTTTGTCCGTGACGACGACGACATCTCCGGCATTCAATCGCCGCGCCTCGTCCTGGCACGTTGTCCCATTGACGGAGACTCGTCGCGCGGCCAGCAACTCGCGAGCCGCTTTCCAAGTCAGATTGGATTGCCACGCTCGCAGCACCGCGAGAATGGTTTTTCCGGCGAGCGACTCATCGACGACATTGTTCGGGGCGTTGGCCATGCGTTCGTTCTACGGTCACTGACTTACGCGATCAACTCGCGAATCACTTCGCCGCCGAACTGGCTGAGCTGTTTGAAACGCCCCGCGTGCAGGTATGTCAGGCGGTCGTCATCCAGGCCGAGCAGATGCAGCAGCGTGACGTGCAAATCGCGGACGTGATGCACGCACTCGACCGCCGATGCCCCCAGTTCGTCCGTCGCTCCGATAGTCTCGCCCGCGCGAACGCCGCCACCTGCGAGCCAGATGGTCATCGCTTTCGGATTGTGGTCGCGACCGAACGCCGTGCCCATGCGGACGCCATTGTCGGGAGTCCGGCCGAACTCGCCGCACCACACGACCAGCGTGTCGTCGAGCAGACCACGTCGCTTGAGATCAATCAACAGCGCGGCGACCGGCTGATCGACGGAGCGGATCAGGTTGCCGTGGGCTTTCTCGATGTAGTCGTGCGAGTCCCACGTCCCGGCATAAAGCTGCACGAATCGCACGCCCCGCTCAACCAGCCGCCTCGCGAGCAGGCACTTGCGTCCGAACGCATCGGTCGGCTCCCGGCCAATGCCGTACAAATCCTTTGTCTGCGTGTCCTCTTGGCCAAGGTCCAAGATTCCGGGCACTTGCACCTGCATCCGAAACGCTAATTCGTAGGCGTCCATCCGCGCGGAGAGTTCCCGTTGCTCTGGCCGTTCAGCGAGATGCGAAGCATTGAGCTTTGCCAACAGATCGAGATTCGCCCGCTGATGCTCGCGCGAGATTCCGACTGGCGGAGTGAGGTCCAAGATCGGCGAACCTTTTGCTCGCAGCGGCGTCCCTTGCAGTTGAGCTGGCAGAAAACCGTTACCCCAATTCGCGGGGCCGCCTTGCGGATAGCTCACTTCCGGTAACACGACGAAGCCCGGAATGTCGGCGTTGAGCGTTCCGAGTCCGTGTGTCACCCAAGCACCGAGTGCGGGATCGCCGCCGAAGCGGTTGCCGGTATTCATCTGGTACATCGCGGTCGGGTGATTGACCGAATCGACTTGGCAACCGCGAAAGAAGCACAGGTCGTCCGCACAGCTCGCGAGGTGCCGCCAATTCTCGGCCATGTCTGCGCCGCATTCGCCGGCTTTGCGAAAGCGAAACGGGCTGGCGACGTAGTACCGCTTGCCGCTGCTCATCGCCGATTGCATCGCGTCGTTGCGCTGAAACTCTTTCAAGTGCAGCTTGGCCAGCACCGGCTTCGGATCGAACGTGTCGATGTGTGACGGCCCACCTTCCATCATCAAGAAGATGCAGCGAGTGGCGCGTGCTCGATGATGTCCCGCCCGCGCGGCCAACGGTTTCACGGATGCCTCGTCCGCCAGCAAGGCCGTCAGCGCGATGCTGCTGAGTCCAACCCCCAGGCCAAACAGAGCTTGCCGCCGACACATGGATTCGAGAGGAGTCATGGCTCAATCCACCGTCAAAAACTCGTTCGTGTTGAGCAACACCAAACAAACATCCGCCAGTGCGCGCGTGTCGGCATCCACTTCGGCCGCCGACAAATCTGGTACGAAGTCCGCAGTCGAGTCGAGCAGTTCCACGAAGCGGAATTTTTCACCTGTGTTTTCCTCGACCGCCTCGCGGAGCACTTCGCCAGGACGAACGGTGACTCCCGATTTCAAATCTGAAATTTGAGATTTGAGATTTCTTTGCTGCTCGGTCATTGCCTGCCAGTGCTCTTGGCACGCTCGCAACTCGTCCGTTTTGGGTTCGCGACCGAACGCCAGCGCAAACGCGCGAGCGATCGCGGCCGGTCGTGAGTTCGTCTCCTTCTTCAATCGTGCGGCAAATGCGATCGCTCGATCGTAGCTGGCTTGGCTGTTGAACAACGCGAAGACCTGCGGTGTGACGGTCGAACTTTCGCGGAATTCGCAGGACAAATCGGGTGACGGCTGATTAAAAATTTCCATCGTCGGATCGCGCAGTCCGCGCAGTTTCAAAGCGTAGATCGAGCGGCGATGCCGCTGCTCTGGTTTCGGCGACGGCTGCCATGCGGGAGCGAATGTCCCCATGACTTGTCTCGGTTGCAATGCGACCTCGGGATTCAACTCTGGACGGACTGGAATGCCGCCGACCGCCAAGTTGAGTTCGCCGGTCACTCGCAAGATCGCGTCGCGCAGTTCCTCCGCCTCCAGCCGTCGTGGCGTGAAGGCTGCATAGCCGCTGCGATGCGGATCGAGTTCCGTCAGCGATTGCGGATTGGGGTGCCGTGAGGCTCGCCGGTACGACTCGGACGACATCACCAGCCGGTGCATCGCTTTCACGGACCAACCGCAAGCGATGAATTCGCTCGCCAGCCAATCGAGCAATTCGGGATGCGTCGGCTTCTTTCCGGTCGAGCCGAAGTTGTTCGGATTACCGGCCAACCCCTGTCCGAAATGCCCCAGCCAGATTCGATTGACGATGACCCGCGCGGTCAGTGGATTTTTCAGCGATGCGATCCAGCGTGCGAGCGCCAATCGCCGGCCGGCAATGTCTTGGCGAACGGGGGGCGTTAGCCCCTTGGTGGATTCGCCGTTGAGTCGATCTTCAACCGGGGGGCTAACGCCTCCCCGTTCACCAGAGTTCACTGCCGCGCTCAGCACGTTAGGTGTGACTTTGTCGCGCGGCGAGAATGGATCGCCTCCTGCGAGAATGCTGGTCACTTCCAACTCGCCAGCCGTCATCCGCTGAGCCGGCATTCGTTGCGGAACAACGACCGCTTTGACCTCTGGCGTGCGACCGCTGTAAACGGTGACTGCTCGTGGTTCGTAGCGCTCGTACTCCCACTTCAATCGTTCGAGTCCTTTGCGAGCGATCCGCTCCAAACCGAGGTCGTTCGTGTCGAGACCGATGCGCTGCGGCGGTAGTTTGTCTTCCGCGATCCCCTTACGAAGTCCTTCCGCACGCGAGACGTATTCGATGCCGCGTTCCTCGGCCCAGCGCCGGCTGGCGGCGGTTTGTTTGGTTTCGATCTCTTTGAGCTGCGCTTGATACCGAGCTTGCCGTGCGTCGAGATATTTTCGCTCTTCGAAGCCATCGACGTTTTCGGTAGTGACTTCGGTCTGCAAAGCGCGCTCAAAAATATCGACCACATCCAAGAGAGCCAGTATCAAGCGTTCGGCGCCGTACTTCATAAGGTCAGAACGCTCTTTAAAGACCTGTTTGCGAAAGTTATCAAATTCCGCACGTAAATAGAGGAAATCGTTTTTAGCCTTCTCTAGCTCTTTGGACAAGTCCTC
>CAZILR010000319.1:0-6456 GCA_964539995.1 uncultured Planctomyces sp. | reverse complement strand
CGCCGAACTTGGCGCGTCCGCAATCATGTGCGCCGCTCCGCGAGCGGCCGATTGCGTTTATCGGTATTTCGCAGCAATAAACACATCTCTGCGCAAGTCATCGACGACGCGTCTGGCAAGACAGTCGCTTCCGCCAGCAGCTCTGAGAAGGAGCTGCGAGAGCAATTGAAGAATGGTGGCAACGTCGAAGCGGCGACTGTCGTCGGCAAGAAGCTCGGTGAGCGGTGTGCTCAGCAAGGGATCACTGAAGTGGTGTTCGATCGTGGACAATACAAGTATCACGGGAGAGTCGCGGCGTTGGCCGATGGTGCTCGTGAGGCAGGATTGCTGTTTTAGTCGAGTGAATCGCGAGGGGAATTGTGGCAGAAAATCGATCAAATAGCCGATCTGACAACCGATCTGAAAATCGGTCGGACAGCGTCGAACACACCTTGCAAATTCGGCGATGTGCCTGTGTGGTCAAGGGGGGGCGTCGCTTCAGTTTCGCCGGCTTGGTTGTCGTTGGTGACGGCCGTGGCACAGTCGGATGGGGCTACGGTAAAGGTCCGGAAGTTCCGATCGCTGTTGAGAAAGCGACTCGCGCGGCCGAGCGGACTCGCATTAAGGTGCAAGTCGTCCATCAAACAGTCCCGCACCGAGTCGAAGGCCGATTCGGGGCATCCCGCATCGTATTGATTCCAGCCAGCCCCGGAACCGGCATCATCGCAGGTGGCTCGGTTCGCTCGATCATGAACGCGGTCGGAATCACTGACGTGCTGACGAAAAGCTTCGGTTCGAACTGCCCACTGACGCTGGTTAAGGCGGTCTTCGAAGCGCTCAAGTCATTGCGGACTCGCGATGAAGTGGCTCGGTTGCGCGGCGTGCAGTTGTAGAAGATTTAGTTTCGGGAAAATTTGTCATGCACATTCACGAAGTCACCGCTGCTGCTGGTCGTCAAGGCCCGAAGCGAAAGCGTATTGGTCGCGGCATTGGTAGTCACGGTAAGACCGCTGGCCGCGGACATAAGGGTGAAAGCTCTCGTTCGGGTGCGAAGGGCTATTTGGTCAAAGAAGGTGGCCAGATGCCGATGTTCCGCAAGGTTGCGAAACGTGGTTTCTCAGCCGGTGACTATTCAGCACAGAAGAAAATCGCGATCGTGAATATCGGAGCGTTCGCAAAATTGGACGCTGGTGTTTCGGTGGTGAATATGGACGCCCTCATCGAGGCCGGACTCATCCCGCGGCGTAGCCAAATCGTGCGAGTGCTTGGTGGAGGCGAGTTGACGCGGGCATTGACGGTCGAGGCTAGTCATGTGACCCGAAGTGCAGCCCAGAAGATTGAAGCGGCTGGCGGCAAGGTCGTTCTGAGTTAGCCGCCGATGTTGTCCGTGTGAGAACGCACGGCAGTTGACCTGAGGGAGCGAATCCCTCTGAGTGAGTAATGATCCAGAAACTCGTAGCCATCCTGGCGATCCCTGATCTTCGGCGCAAGCTACTGCTGACAGTAGTGCTGCTGGCGGTGTATCGCATGGGTTTTTGGGTTTTGCTGCCAATTGTCAATCAAGAGCTCGTGCAGCAGAACATTGAGAAGTTGCAGTCCGGCGGCGGCGGCCCACTTGGTCAGATTCTGCAAACGGCGTCGTTGTTCTCAGCGTCGCAAGTGGGCTACAGCTCCATCTTCGGGCTGGGAATCATGCCCTATATTTCTTGCTCGATCGTGTTCCAATTGCTGGCGACCGTATATCCGCCTCTGGAACGTCTTCAAAAGGAGGGCGAGTCCGGACGGCGCAAGATCAATGAACTGACTCGGCAAGTGACGGTGATCGTCAGCTTGTTGCAGAGTTTCTTTTGGGTGAAGGCGATGTCGGCTGGCAGCGTGGCCGGACAAGGCATGGTCTTGGCGGAGTACGATACGTTTATTTTCCACCTTTCGACCGCCGTGATGATGACCTCCGGAACGATGTTCTTGATGTGGATTGGCGAACAAATTGACGCCTTTGGAATCGGTAACGGTATCAGTTTGTTGATCATGGCTGGCATCATGGCTCAGATGCCAACCGCTGTTTTTAATCTCCTGGAGCCGGTGCTTCGTCAGGGGTTGTCGATCGGCTCCGACAATGGCGTTGATCGAATTCTTTTGCTCGTCGGCCTGTTTGTCGCGATCGTTTTGGCGGTGGTGTTCGTCACTCAAGCTCAGCGACGCATCCCTGTACAAAGCGCAAAACACGTTCGTGGTCGGCGGATGTTTGGCGGCTCCGAGCAATTTCTTCCGCTCAAGCTCAATCAGTCGGGTGTCATGCCGATCATCTTCGCTTCGAGCCTGTTGATGATTCCCAGCTATTTGCACCACCAATTGCTGGAACGACTCGATATCCCCTATTTCAACCAGTTTGTCAGTTTGCCAGCGCTCTACTATCTGAGTTATGCGGGGCTGATTTTCTTCTTTTCCTACTTCTGGGCCGCAGTCACGTTCAATCCCAAAGAGATCGCCCAAAACTTGAAGGACTACGGCAGCTTCATTCCGGGGTATCGTCCAGGTGACCGAACCTCAAAGTATTTGGAGCAAGTCATCGTTCGGGTGACTTTTGTGGGGGCAGGGTTCTTGAGTTTGTTAGCGATTCTTCCCAGCATTGTGAGCAAAGTGGTGAATGTGGATCCCGTGATCGCCGGTTTTTACGGCGGAACGGGTTTGTTGATTGTGGTCTCGGTATCCATTGATCTGATCTCTCGCATTGATAGTCATCTGCTGGTGCGGAATCAGGCTGGACTGACCGAGGGCTAGGAAGTTTTGAGGTAGTTATGAAGGTTCGCTCAAGTATTCGGCGTATCTGCGAGGGCTGCAAAATCGTGCGGCGTCGCGGTCGCATGTTCGTTGTGTGTAGTCTCGATCCGCGTCACAAGCAGCGCCAAGGTTAAGGGGAGCCACGATGCCTCGTATTCAGGGTGTCGATATTCCGAACGACAAGTTCGTCTATATTTCATTGTCGTATCTGTACGGCGTTGGCCAGAAGGTCGCGCTGCGAATGTGCCATCAACTTGGCATCGATCCGCGGATCAAGGCGTCTCAACTGACGGACGACAACATTGCCAAGATCAACGGATTCCTCGACAAGGATGTCCTCGTCGAAGGCCAGTTGCGCCGTGCGATCCAGCAGGACGTGGGACGATTGAAGGACATCAAGTGCTATCGAGGAACACGACACCGCCGCAACTTGCCAGTCCGAGGTCAACGGACTCGCACCAATGCGCGAACTCGAAAGGGTGTGAAGAAGACGGTCGCCGGCAAGAAGGGCGTCAAGGACATGAAGCACTAGTTGGAGCGACGGGCTTTGGATTGCAAATTGACGATCTAAAGCCAATTGCCGCAGTGCAAAACTCCAACAAATTCAGCAGAGGGGCGGAATAGTGGCAGCGGGTAAGAAAAAAGTTCGGCGTCATGTGAATAAGGCGATCGCCTTCATCAAGGCGACGTTTAATAACACCATCGTCACGGTCACCGACCCGGCTGGCGACGTACTCTGCTGGGCAACGGCGGGAACTGCGGGGTTCAAAGGGAGCCGTAAGAGCACTCCGTTTGCGGCCCAGCGAGCCGCAGAAATTTGTGCGGAACGTGCTGCCAAGTTCGGGGTCCGCGAAATGGAAGTGCGCGTCAACGGCCCCGGTTCCGGTCGCGAAAGCGCGATCACCGGATTGCAAACCTCCGGGATCGTGGTGCGTTCGATTGAGGATATTACTCCGTTGCCCCACAACGGCTGTCGCCCACCGAAAAAACGTCGCGTGTAGTTTTGGCTTGGGACGCATCGGGCAGTGGCTTGTTTGAGATTTGTGAAGCGGTTTTAAGTGGAGGTTGGCAATGCGAATTCGTTGGCGAGGTCTGGAACTTCCGAGCAAAGTGCAGTTGGTCCCGACGACGGCAACTCCGATGTACGGCATGTTCGTCGCGGAGCCATTTGAACGTGGTTTTGGGGCGACAATTGGCAACAGTCTGCGCCGGATCATGCTGACGAGCTTGGAAGGTAGTTCGATCACGAAAGTGCGAATTCAGGGAGTGCAGCACGAATTCATGACCGTCCCAGGAGTGGTCGAAGATGTCACTGACGTCTGCTTGAATATCAAGTCGGCCGTTGTGAAGAACCACAGTTCGACCCAGAAGACATTGCGCATTGAACGACACCAGCGCGGTGTGGTGACGGCGGGTGACATCATTTGCAGTGATCAGGTCGAAGTGCTCAACAAGAGTTTGATCATCGCCACGATGACCGACGACGTGCCGTTCAATATGGAACTGACGGTTGAAAACGGGCGCGGTTACATTCCCGCCTCCGAATATCATGCCTCGCATGATGAAGAGCCGGGATTGCTGCTGCTCGATGCGATTTTCTCGCCGGTGGTTCGAGTGCGGTACAAAATCGAAGACTGCCGCGTCGGTCAACGGACGAACTACGACAAGTTGATTTTGGAAGTGTGGACCAACGGGACAATCACTCCAGAAATGGCAGTGGTGGAAGCGGCGAAGATTCTTCGCAAGCACCTCACACCATTCGTCTCATTCCGTGAGGCCGGTGCAGAGATCAGCCCGGAAGGTGGCCTGCGGGGCATGATGGACGCGACCGGTTATTCACCGGTTGATTTGGAACTGGAAGAGAAACTCAACCAAAGTTTGGCGGAATTGAACTTGTCAGTGCGTGCAACAAATTGTTTGGAGTCGGAAGGAATCAACACGATCCGCGACTTGGTCACTCGCAGCGAGGACCAGTTGTTGCAAGTGCGGAACTTCGGCGAAACCACGTTGGTTGAGGTCCGTGAGCGTCTGAGTGTGATTGGTCTCCGCTTGGGGATGAAAGTGTCCCGATCGCTCGCCGCGAGGTAACGATCGGTGGGAATAAGCCGGGCAGATAACGACGGCCGGCGTATTGTGATGAAGAAAGATTTGGGTGATCAATCATGCGGCACAGACTTCGCGGCCGACATTTAGGACGGAACAGTTCGCATCGTCATGCACTGATGCGCAATATGGCTCGTTGTTTAATTCTGACGTGTGACCAAGAGGCTGCAGGAGCCGCCAAGGCCAATGGCCGGATTCGGACGACTTTGGCGAAGGCCAAGGAAGTTCGTCCGTTTGTCGAAAAGCTGGTCACAACGGCGGTGAAAGCGAAGAAGTGTCGGGATGACGCAAATCAAATCGCGAGTCCGCACGCTCGTGGTACCGACGACTACAAAGCTTGGCGAGCGACCGAAGCTGGTCAGGCTTGGCTGACGGCTCAGGCCAAGTACATTCACCATCGTCGCCGGTTGTTCGATGTGCTGCGAAGCAATGAGGTCGTCCTTTTGTTGCTCGATCAGCTTGCACCGCGATTCGAAGATCGGCCGGGTGGATACACTCGTGTGGTTCATATCGCGAAGCGTCGATTGGGTGATGCCGCCCAGTTGGCCTATTTAGAGTTCGTCGGTGAACCGACACGTCTGGCCGTCGAGAGCACGAAGTAATTCGACATCAGAATCAATCTCAAGCCCGGTGGCTGCGAAGTCATCGGGCTTTTTCGTTGGTAGCGACACCGATACGCTCTGTCAAAATCAGTTGCCGTGTGAGAACCGCTCGTGTCAACGCTCGTTGGAAAAGTGTATTTGGTGGGAGCTGGTCCGGGAGATCCGGGACTGCTGACGCTGCGCGGATTGGAGTGTCTGCGGCGAGCGGATGTCGTTTTGTACGACGGCTTGGTGAATCCGATCTTGCTACGGCACTCGAATGCGAAGGCCGAACGAACGTGCCGCGTGTCGGCAGGCGGTGAGCGGCATCTGGATCAAGACGAGATCAATCAACGGTTGGTCGCGTCGGCGAAGCTGGGCAAGACCGTCGTGCGGCTGAAGGGGGGCGATCCGTTCGTGTTTGGCCGCGGCAGCGAGGAGGCGGCGGCGTTGGCGGAGGCGGGAATTCCCTTCGAGGTCGTGCCGGGGGTGACGGCGGCAGTGGCTGCGGGGGAGTACGCGGGGTTCTCGGTGACTCATCGCAATCACGCATCAGCGGTCGCCTTCATCACGGGGCACGAAGACCCGACGAAAGATTCGCCGAGTTTGGATTATCAAGTGCTGGCGGCGTTTCCGGGGACACTGGTTTTTTACATGGGCTGGCACCGCCTCAGGCAGATCGCGGGATCACTGATCGCTGCTGGGAAAAGTGCGAGCACGCCGGTTGCCGTCATCAGTCACGCGAGTTGGCCGTTACAACAAACCGTCACGGCAAACTTGGTAACCATCGCGGAGCAAGTTTCTTCTGCGGGATTGCGTCCGCCGTCGTTGATCGTCGTTGGCGAGTGCGTGCAACAGCGAGAACGACTCGCGTGGTTTGAAAAGCGTCCGTTGTTTGGTCGTCGGATTGGTGTGACTCGCGCGGATGATCAAGCGGATTCGCAGATCGACCGCATTTTCGAGTTTGGTGCTGAGCCGGTTCTGATGCCGACGTTGGAGATTTCTCCTCCGG
>CAZILR010000318.1:0-6480 GCA_964539995.1 uncultured Planctomyces sp. | reverse complement strand
GCGAGGGCGAACGCTTCACGTCACAATGGCGAGTCAAGGCTTTCAGTTGCCCGCCTCGCTCGCGCTTCGGGTTAGTTTTGAATAAAGGCAACGGCATGTGGCACGATAAGTACAAAGACGGAGCACCTCAACCGGCTCAGATCATTCACTGCGGCAAGCTGCCTGCGAGCGTCTTCAGCGACTCGCACGATGCAGCTCGCTTTGTGGCGACGGTAATCGCCAATTTGATTCGCGAGAAGAACGCGGCGGGGCAGAAGACGGTGCTCGGTTTGGCGACTGGCTCGACGCCGATCGGCGTGTACCGCGAACTCGTGCGGATACACAAAGCGGGTGAGTTGGATTTCTCGAATGTCGTGACGTTCAACCTCGACGAATACTGGCCGATGCCGCCGCAGTCGGAGCAGTCGTACCACAGCTTCATGTGGGAGCACCTCTTCAGTCACGTCAACATTCCGAAGGAGAACGTCCACATCGCCAGCGGTCAGTGGCGGTGTGAGAACATCGAGCGAGAATGCGCCGAGTACGAACGACAGATCGCCCAGCTTGGCGGCCTGGACCTGCAACTCTTGGGAATCGGCCGCGACGGTCACATCGGCTTCAACGAGCCGGGCAGCGAGCGGAACAGCCGAACAAGAATGGTGGCGCTCGACCCGATGACTCGGCGTGATGCGGCGGGAGATTTCGGTGGCGAAGAAAAAGTTCCGGCTCGCGCGATCACGATGGGCGTGCAAACGATCTGGGAAGCCAAACGCATCTTCCTGATGGCGCTGGGCGAGAAAAAGGCGTTCGTCATTCGCAAAGCGTTGGAAGGCGAGCCGACTCCGAACGTCCCCGCCAGCTTCTTGCAGAATCACTTGAGTGCGGCGTTCATCCTCGATGAGGCCGCCAGCGCGGAATTGACGCAGGTGCGCACGCCGTGGACGGGCGGACGCATCGTCGATTGGACGCCGACACTGCAAAAGCGCGCGATGGTCTGGTTATCGCAGGTCTGCCAGAAGCCGCTCTTGAAGCTCGACATGAAAGACTTTTTGCAGCATCACCTGTACGACATCCTGCATCTCGAAGGTGGTGCGGCCGCCGTTCGCGAGCGGGTCTTCGACGAATTGCTGCACACGGTTTGCGCGAAACCAGGTGGCGATCAGCCGCTCAAGGTTTTGATCTTCAGTCCGCACCCGGATGACGACGTGATCTCGATGGGTGGCACGTTCATCACGCTGGTCAATCAGGGGCATCAAGTTCATGTTGCGTACATGACTGGCGGGAACATCGCCGTCCGTGACGATGCCTGCCTGCGACATATCGACTACGTCGAGAAAAGTTCGCAAGCGTTGGGCGGCCTGTCTGTCGAAACGGCCGCTCGGTTTCAGAACTGTTGCCAGGAAATCCGCGCGAAGAAGCCGGGCGATCACGACAACGGGGATGTGCTGACTTTGAAAGGATTGATCCGCAAGACCGAGGCGATCAACGCTTGCGAACTGGTCGGCGTTCCCGTCGAACGACTGCATTTTTTGGAGTTGCCGTTTTATCAAACAGGCAGCGTCAAAAAACGTCCGATGGGAGAGGCTGACATCAAAATCGTGGCGGACAAACTCCGAGACCTGCGGCCCGATCAGATTTACTTCGCGGGCGATCTCTCCGACCCGCATGGCACGCACCGAGTCTGTGCCCAGATCATCATCGAAGTGCTCGCTCGCTTGGACATCGAGAGTTATGTCCCGGAAGTCTGGATGTATCGCGGCGCGTGGCAGGAATTCGAGCCTCACGAAATCGAACGAGCCGTGCCGCTCAGCCCTGAAGTGATGGCCAAGAAGAAGCAGGCGATTTTGCGTCACGAAAGCCAGAAGGACGGTGCGATGTTCATGGGTTCCGACGACCGCGAATTCTGGATGCGAGCCGAAGACCGGACCAAACAAACAGCCAAAATTTACAACGATCTCGGCCTGCCGGAGTTCTTCGCACTGGAAGGCTTCGTGCGGTATCACGGGCAAAAGCTGTGACGGTCTTGGAGAGTGTGGGCTGGATCGCTCGGTCGCTTGAAACCCCCCGATGAATCGCGATACTCGCCGCTCAAACTGTCCCGTTACCTCAACAACATGCCGCGGCCGACAGGCCAGATGCGGCCAAGGAGAACGCACATGGCTGAGACTCGAACTGGTGTTGTGACACTCAAAGGGAACCCCGTCGCTCTCGCCGGAGCGACGCTGCAGGCCGGCCAAGCCGCGCCGGATTTCAAGTTGCAAGACAACGGCCTGGGCGAAGTCACGCTGGCCTCCAGCGCGGGCAAGACACGGGTGATCGCAACCATCCCGTCGCTCGACACTCCCACCTGCCATGCCGAGACCAAGCGTTTCAACGACGAGGTCAAGAAGCTGTCGAACGTGGAGGTGCTGGTCGTCAGCATGGACTTGCCGTTTGGACAAAAACGCTGGTGCGGTGCCGAAGGGGTCGAAAGCGTCAAGACGCTGAGTGCCCATCGTTGCACGAAGTTCGGCGAAGATTACGGCGTGTTGATTTCCGGTGGTGCGTTGGATCGATGCCTCTGCCGAGCGATCTTCGTCGTGGACGGACAAGGCAAACTTAAGCACGTCGAGTACGTCAGTGAAATCGCGAATCATCCGAACTATGAGGCGGTTTTGGCGGCAGCCCAAGGTTAATTTGCACGTCGCAATCTGATTGGCCAACTGTCAAACGCCCGCTCCCGTTGGGGACGCGGGCGTTTTTCTTGGATTTGCTCATAAGTCGCGTAACTGGCGATGGCGTCTTGACATCCAACAGGCAGAGTTGGCCGAATCCGTTGCGGTTCACCGAAATTTATGGCGATCTTCTGACACATTTCGCGGTATTCGTCGTAAATGCTGGCAGTGATGGACAAGAACGGCCGGAGGAAATCGGCAGATCATCGCGGGCCAAGAGAGACTTCTAGGATCGAGGTCGGTCGCAACAGCGGTCGCCTCAAGGAGGAGATGCGATGCTGGTCTTAACGCGAAAGAATGGTGAGTCTGTACGGATCGCGGACAACATCGAAGTGGTCGTGCTGGAAGTGAAGCACGGCAAAGTGCGGCTGGGGTTCCGCTGCCCCGACGATGTTTCGATCCTGCGGAAGGAAGTCTATGATCGCGAAGCCGCCGATGAGCCGCTCTCGCTGATAGATTTCGCCGCATTGGTCGAAGCCTAGCGACGTCTCTCCGGCCACATAGCCGGAAAGTCGATCATGCCCGCTCTGTTTCTGACCGAGGATCACGTTCGCGAATTGCTCGACATGCCGAAGGCAATCGAGGTTGTCGAAGAATTGTTTCGAGAACTCGCGAATGGCCGCGCGAAGAATTTGCCGCGACAACGTGTGCAAGCCGGAAAGATGTTCCTGCACACGATGTCGGGAGCGTGTGAATACCTCGGCGTCGGCGGTTGGAAGGCGTATTCGACGACTCGCGAGAAGTCGCGTTTCCACGTCGGACTGTACGACCTAATGACCGGAGAAGTGCTGGCGATCATCGAGGCGGATTATCTCGGCCAACTCCGCACTGGCGCGGCCAGCGGCGTCGCGACAGAGTTCCTCGCGCGGCCGGACGCGAAGGTCGTCGGCCTGTTCGGTGCCGGATTACAAGCGGCGACGCAGCTCAAAGCCGTCTGCTCGGTGCGAAAAATTTCGCGAGTTGACGTTTATTGCCGCGACGCCGCACGCCGTGAATCGTTCGCCGCGCAGATGTCGGAATACTGCGCGACCGAGGTTGTGCCGGGACATGCTCCTGATGAGGTCGCCGCGGACAAAGACATCGTCATCACCGCGACCGCCAGCAAGACACCGGTCTTCGACGGCCGAGCGATCGAGGAAGGAACGCACTTGAACGTCGTCGGCTCAAACTTCCTCGCGAAAGCCGAAGTCGATGTCACGACGATTCAGCGCGCCGACAGTTTGATCTGCGACAGTGTCGAGCAATGCCGTCTCGAGGCTGGCGACTTCATCCCCGCGATCGAAGCGGGCGCGACGGATTGGCCGTTACTGCACGAACTCTCGGACATTGTCACCGGTCGCGATACCGGCCGCGCACTGCCGGAGAACATCACGCTCTTCAAGTCGGTCGGCCTCGCTATTGAGGACGTCGCCCTTGGCGCGAAGTTGCTGGAATTGGCCCGGCAACAGCGAATCGGATTGCCGTTGCCGTTTTGAGGCATCTTTGGTCGATGTCCGATGCGTCCGCAGAACTCTCACTGAGCTTCGTCGGTAACCATCACCGCTCCGCGTGATGAGCCAATTCACCATGCCGATAGAGCGTTCGCCCGCGTCACGCGGAGCGCGGAGCGGTGACGTCTACATGTCTGCGGCTTCGCCGTGCTACGACTTGGCGGCGATCAACTGGTCGAGTTCATGTTTCAACCGCGGCAGGATTTCGGAATACGGATACGCTCCGAGCGACTCTGGTCCCTTCTTGAGGTTGACGTGAGTCGGGCCGCACCAGAGGCCGAGGTCGGCGTCGTCGGTTTCGCCGGGACCGTTTACTCGGCAGCCCATCACGGCGATCGTGATGGCGTGCTCTTTTGCGTAGGCGGTCATCTCTTTGACTTGCTGGGCCAGTTCGACGAAGGCTTCGTTTTCGACGCGTGAGCAACTGGGGCAACTGATGATGTTGAGTTGCTTGAGGCCGAAGTCGACGAACGTGCGGACTCGGCCGGCGGCGATGTCGGCCAGGATTTGGCGGCCGACGGTGATCTCTTCCCCCTTGCGAGGATTCGGCACGGTCAGCGAGACGCGGATCGTGTCGCCGATCCCTTTGCTGATGAGCTGCTCGAAGGCGATGCGCGTTTTGATGATCCCGTCGGGAGGCATTCCGGCTTCGGTGACGCCCAGATGCAGTGGGACGTCGGGACGACGCTCGGCGAAGCGACGGTTGACTTCGATGACTTTCTTCGGATCGCTGTCCTTCAGCGAGACGGCGTACCGCGTGAAGCCGACGGAGTCCAAGAAGTCGCAGTGCTCCCACGCGCTTTCGAGCATCGGCGTGATCGAGTCGGCCGGATCGAATTTCTCTTTCTTATCGGGATCGACACTGCCGCAGTTCACTCCGACGCGGATCGCGCAGTCGTTGTCGGTTGCGACCTGAGCCAGATAGCGGACTTTGTCCTGCCACGGCTTCTCGCGCTCGTGGTGATAGAGGTGTCCGGGGTTGTAGCGGACCTTATCGACGTGCGGGGCGACGAGTTCGGCGAGACGATAGTTCTCCTGCAAATCGACGGAGAGGTTGGCCGTTGTCTGCTTGCGAATCTCGGCGAGTGCGGCGGCGTCCTGCTTGCTGTCCACGGCGATGCGGATGACATCGGCTCCGGCGGCGGCGATCTCGTTGACCTGTTGGACGGTCGCGTCGATGTTGGTGGTGTGCGTGGCCGTCATGCTCTGCACGGCGATGGGGGAATCGTGACCAATGGTGATCGAACCGATGCGCACGGCTCGCGTGGGGTTGCGGGGCAGGTCCAAGGGAGACTCCTTTGTGTGTCTTCATTATGACTTCCGTATTCCGTATTCAGCATTCCGTATTCGCCATCGAATGGAGTGAATACGGAATGCTGAATATGGAATACGGAACGTAGAACGAGGGGGATATAACCGGCGAATGATAGCGGGGATTCACGGGGCGACTGTAGCTCAGCGCACGAACAAAAACTCGTTGGCGTTGAGCAACGCTCGGCACAAAGCCGCCAAGCCATGAGTTCGCAGCAATTCTTCCGCCGCGGCGACCTCTTCCGGTCCTGCCGTGCGGCCGAAGGCCAACTGAATCGCGGTCGCCGCTTGTGAGGCCGCAGTGCCGCGAGCCTCGGATCGCACTCGTGCCGCGAACAGTTCCGCTTGCTGAACCAAGAAGCGGCTGTTGAGCAGGTTGAGCGCCTGCAACGGCGTGTTCGACGAGTTCCGTTTCGGGGCGACCTGTCCACCGTCCGGGCAGTCGAACGTGCCAAACGTGTCGTCGAGTTGCATCCGATGCTTGTGCGAATAAACCATGCGCCGAAAGTCCGTCTCCGGCACAAACTCTTGCTTCGAGTTGAACACGCGGACGTAATTCGCATTCGTCTCGAACAGATCGAACCCTGATCCATTCATGCGACGATCAAGCTGCCCGCTGGTGGTGAGAATCGCGTCGCGTAGCACCTCGGCTTCCAGCCGTCGCGGAGGGAACCGCCACAGCAATCGCGATCCCGCATCCGCCGCGAGACCGTCCTCGCGCGGAGTGCTGGCTTGGCGGTATGTCGTCGAGAGGACGATCAGACGATGGAGACGTTTGAGCGACCCGTAGGGTGGGTCGAGCATCGCGAGACCCATCACATCATGTGATCGGTCTCCACTTGGTGGGTCTCGCTGCGCTTGACCCACCCTACATTCCGCAGCCAGCCAATCGAGCAATTCTGGGTTCGTCGGCTTGCCGCCGTTGAGGCCGAAGTCGCTGGGGGTATCGACGAGTCCGGTGCCGAAGTGATAGTGCCAGAGTCGAT
>CAZILR010000317.1:0-6493 GCA_964539995.1 uncultured Planctomyces sp. | reverse complement strand
TGCCGCCGTCGAAAATCAGCAGCATGTTTTTGCGTTTCACCGCGCGAGCCAACTTAGCCATCATCGGGCCGGTGTCGCCGATCAAGTTCGGTTCGATTTCGAGGCCGTAGACCAGTCCCGCCTTCGCACACAGGTCCGCGATCTGGCCGATCTGATCGACGGCTTGTTGGAGGTACGGCTTTGGGTCTTCGCCGCGCGGCGGGTAGAACGAGAAGCCGCGAATCAGCACCGTTCCGAGTTCCTTCGCGGCGTTGATCGTCGAGGCGACTTCAGTCTTGAGGTAATCTTTGAACGGCACGAATTTGTTGTGCGAGCCGTCTTCTTTGTCCTTCAACTTCACCTTGCCGATGCGAGAACCGATGCTCGTGACGCGGACGCCGTACTCCGCGTTGAGCTTGGCGAGCGTTTGGTACTCGGCCTTGCTGAGCGCGACGACGTGCTTGACCTCGCCGGTGGAATTCACGTCGATGAATCGCGGGCTGTAACTCTTCAAGCCGACGGCGGCGAGCGCGGAAAGTTGCTCCAACGCAGTCTTGCGATTGGCAGCTTCATCGGCGAATGCGCTGAGAATCACTTGCGGGGCGGTCATACGGGAGTCCTCTTCAAAGAAATCCCCACCGGCCTTGTGCCGGTGGCTTGCGGGTCTTTGCTCTACTTCGTGGTTCGTTCCACGGATCGCAAAAAAGTAGTGCAGAATCCCGCGAGCCACCTGGGCAAGCCCGGTGGGGTCAGTGACATTCAACGAACTAACTCTGCTTAGCCAACTTCGCGGCAGGCACCTTGATCGTGCCGAGGTCTTTTGTCTTGCCGTCTTCGATGGTGATCTTCACGGACTTTTCGACGTAGCCGGGTCGTTCATGCCAGTAGCGGAACTCCAGTTCGCCGGCCGGAAGATTCTCGATCTTGAACTTGCCGTCTTTGTCGGTGGCGACGCCGTACGGGTGATCGAGCACCAAGCAGTACGCCGACATCCACGGGTGAATGTCACACTTGATTTGTGTCGGTAGGTTCTCGGCGACGTTGACCTTCCAAGGTAATCCTTCACGGCTGTTTGGCGGCACCGTGAAGTTGACCGGGTTGTTCTTGATCGGGTTCGGCCGAGTGTTGTGGTTGCAGTTATCCATCGACTTTACCATCAGGACTTGGTCCGTTCGCATCACCTGTGCGTGCGGGAGAAACTGACAGTTCTTTTGATCGAGCACGACCTCTTTGTCTTTCGACTTGGCGAGGTCTGGATGCACCTTGGGTTTCTTCGTCGCCGGGATGAAGACGAAGATGTTGGCGATCCCTTTGTTCTCTTTGTTGACGACGAGTTCGTCGGTCAGAACTTTCGCGGCACAAATCGTCTCTTTCATGTTGGCGACTTCGTCTGGTGCGGGGACGTCACCATCCAGAACGAACTGGCCAGACAGGTTGCCCCATTTCTGGGCCTGAGCTGGCGAAGCGACGGGAAGGATGCAGGCCGACAGGGTCGCGACGAGCGTCGCTCGCCACAAGAAACGGTTCGTTTTCATCAGAGGCACCTCGTGAATTGCGGACTCAAAGAACTCGGCAGGCCGCCATGCTGCGGTTCGCGGAGGGTGGAAGTCGAGCTTCCAGAAACCACCTCCACGGTGAGTGAGAACAGACTAACGAACCGGCTTGGCGAGTTGAACCGCTAACCGAACTGGAAGGAGAACCGGCACGGATTGGCAAGCCTGCCGGTGGCCATCACGAGGCTTTCGCAGTCGCTTGAATCCCGAAATTTGTTTTGTCATAGTCTCCGCTCCTTGGGCCTCGGCGGGAGCTGCTGAGGCTTGGTTTGTTGAGAGATGGAGCGTTTTTCCGCGTCCAGAGGCGGCTCAACAGACCGGCCGGCGGGTCGCTTCCGTCGGTGGGTTCCGCAATCCACGCGGGCGAAATCTTCGCCGGCGACAACGTGCCGAATGGACGATGGACACACTGTTGGCTGCCAACTCTCTGGCGGAGTATCTCCAAACGAACGGCGTGCCGTTCTGCGGATGCCTGCTGGATGAATCGACCGCGATGATCGTCGCGGCGGTCGTGCATGTCGCTTTGGTCGGAGCCTGGTTTGGCTTGCCGGCCGGCCTCTTCATTTGGGCCGAGCGAAAAATCTCCGGCCGCATCCAGGACCGTTTGGGTCCGACTCGTACCGGCGGAAAATTCGGCTGGCTGCAATCGCTGGCGGACGGCATCAAGCTGATCCAAAAAGAAGACCTCGTCCCCAAAGAGGCGGACGGACTGATGTTTCGGCTGGCTCCGTACATCGTCGTGGTGGCGTCGTTCGTCGGATACATCGCTCTGCCGTTCTCGGACGGTTGGGCGGCGATGACTCTCGACGTCGGTTTGTTCCTGACGCTGGCGGTGCTATCCCTGGAAGTCCTCGGCGTGATCTTGGCCGGCTATTCGAGCGGCTCGAAGTGGGCGCTCTTTGGGGCCATGCGTGAAGGGGCCCAGATGGTCAGCTACGAAATCCCAATGGCGATCTGTGCTCTCTGCCCGATCGTTACGGCAGGGACGCTGAATCTGAACGAGGTGATTTTGCTCCAATCGGGTGGTGCCTGGAATTGGAATATCCTGCACCCGTTCAACTTCTTCGCGTTCTTCGTGTACTTCACCTGCGCGACGGCCAGTTGCAAACGCGCTCCGTTTGATCTGGCCGAGGCCGAAAGCGAACTGGTCGCCGGCTTTCTCACCGAATACAGCGGATTCCGCTGGTCGCTGTTCTTCCTGGCTGAGTACGCCAGTATGTTTCTCGTGAGCGGCTTGGCGGTCGTCCTGTTCCTTGGCGGTTGGGACGATGGCTTCGGAATCATCACGGCGATCAAGGCGGCTTTCCCGGATGGGCTGGGGAATTTCATCGCGAACGTGATCGGCCTGAAGGTGTTCTTGGTCAAGTCGTCGATTCTGGTCTGCGTGCAGATTTGGGTTCGCTGGACGTTGCCTCGGCTGCGAATCGACCAAGTGATGACGACCTGTTTGAAGTATCTCATTCCGATCAGTTGCTTCTTGTTTGCCGGGACGGTCGTGTATCCGCTCGTGCTGGCGAAGATGTCCGGCCAAACGTCGATCATCGGTGCTCCCGCTGGAGAGCGATTGGTGCAGCCCGAAGTGCGTGGCGGATTATCGAGTGTTGGGCCGAACGGAATCAGCCCTGCGGACGTGCAGGTTTCGACGGCTTCGGCTGCAAGGAGTCAGCCATGAGCACTGCGGAATTTCTTCTGTTTTGGTTGTTCGCCATTCTGACTTGCGGCGGGGCGATCTCTGTCTGCGTGTCTCAGAATGTCGTCCGCATGGCATTCTTGCTGGTGCTGACGCTCGGTTCGACCGCGGTTCTGTTCTTGCTGCTGGGTGCCGACTTTGTTGGTGCGACACAATTGCTGGTCTACGTCGGCGGCACTCTGGTGCTGTTGGTGTTCGGCGTGATGTTGACTGCCACGGGGCCGTTCACGCGCATTAAAAGCTCGGCGGCGGACGGCATCTTGTCGGGTCTGATTGGGGTCATTTTCTTGTTCATTGTTGCTAGCACTGTGACGTCGGTTCGCTGGGTGGATACCGACGAGGGGCAAGGGATCGCATCGAAGGTCGGCTTTGGCACGCACGCCAAGGCGGTCGCAGGCGGATTCAATCCGGCGCAGCAAGGAAACACGACTCGGCAGTTGGGTCTGAGTTTTCTGTCGCTTCGTCCTGACCGCGACATGAACCCCGGCGTTCCACCCGCTTCTCCGAAAGCCCCGAATACGACTCCCGTTTTTCCCGGATCGCCCGTCACGGGGATACCGGAGGCTTCTCCGTCGGAACCGAAACTGAGCGCTGGTTATCTCCTTCCGTTTGAAATCGTCTCCGTGCATTTGCTCGTTGTGTTGGTTGGTGCGGCGTACCTCGCTCGAACGAAACGACGAACGAAAACGTAGGCACGGGCGTCTCGCCCGTGTCTGCTAGGACTTCCCATGCAAGCGATCGGACCAAACCCGTTCTTGTTCATCGGCGCGGTGCTGTTTGTCTGCGGCGTCATCTGCATGACGACCAAACGGAACGGCATTGGCGTGCTGATGGGGGTGGAGTTGGTGCTCAACGGAGCCAACTTGAATTTCATCACGTTTTCCAAGTTCACACCGCTGGGCCTCGACGGCCAAGTGTTCTCGCTGTTCGTGATCGTGCTGGCGGCGGCCGAAGCGGCCGTGGCTCTGGCGATCGCTCTGAACTTTTACAACAACCACCTCACGATCGACGTCGATCGCGGGGACGATTTGCACGGCTGATTTCGTGGGGCAGGTTTTCAACCTGCCCTGCCAACTTTGAAGACGGTCAGGTTCGACACGAGGGACCGGGCAGGTTGAAAACCTGCCCCACAATCAGGCCACCAAATGGATTCACTCGGTAACACACTTGCGAACTTGCTGGCCGTCGCCTGGCTGCTGCCGCTGTTCGGCTTCGTGGTGCAGTTTTTGTTCGCGCTCAAGTGTTGGGGCCGCAAGAGCAAAACCGGTGCGTATCTGGCGATCTTTTGCATCGGTGCCGGCTTCGTTTGTAGTTCGACCGCGTTCTATCTGTGGGGCGAAGGGACCGATTGGGCAGTCTTCAAGCCCTCCGAGCATGGTCATGTCGAACATGCCCACGCTGGAGCTGCGGAACACGCGGCGGGTGAGCACGACGGTCACGATCACAAGACGGAGAAGCACGAGACTCCGAAGCCGACGACTTTCGCAGTTCCGTTCTACAACCTCGCTCGCTTCGGCAGCTTGGACATCTCGCTCGACTTCTACATCGACAGTCTGACGCTGGCGATGTTCATGATGGTGACGTTCATCGCGACCTGCATTCACATCTTCGCGACGGGATACATGTCCGAAGAGCTAGTCGAGGACTACGTCGATCATCAAGTCCACTCACACGACGGCGGACATTTCCATCGGCCGGGCCGGTTCTACCGATTCTTCTCATACCTGTCGCTGTTCTGCTTCGCGATGCTGGGTCTCGTGATTGCCGGCAACATTTTCCAGGTGTTCATTTTCTGGGAATTGGTCGGCATTTGCAGCTACTTGCTGATCGGCTTCTACGTCGAACGGCACTCGGCCAGCACGGCGGCCAACAAGGCGTTCATCGTCAATCGCGTCGGTGACTTTGGTTTCATCATCGGTTTGATGATCCTCTGGACGTCGTTCGGGACGTTCAGCTTCGCCGACAAGCATGCGGCCGATGGAACCGTCCAGCCTGGCTTGTTCTCGATGGCTCGAGGCAGCGACGGCCATTTGGCAACGACGACCGATGGCAAAGAAGTCGTGCTGAAGACTCAGCAGGATGGGCACGGTAGCTGGCAGGCTCCGCCGGAAACGAGCCCGCGCAAGACGATCGCTTACACATTGCTGATCGTGGCAGGTTTGGGGGTCTTTGGCGGTTGTGTCGGCAAGAGTGCTCAGTTCCCGTTGCAGACGTGGTTGCCCGACGCGATGGAAGGTCCGACTCCGGTTTCCGCACTCGTGCATTCGGCGACGATGGTCGCGGCGGGTGTGTATCTGGCGGGTCGGTTCTACCCGATGTTCACGCCAGAAGTGTTGTTGACGATTGCCTATGTCGGCTGCATCACGGCGTTCGTCGCCGCGACGATTGCGATTGTCGCGACGGACATCAAGAAGGTGCTCGCGTATTCGACGATCAGCCAGCTCGGCTACATGATGCTGGGACTGGGTGTCGGCGGCTGGGGGGCCGGGCTGTTGCACCTGATCACTCACGCCTTCTTCAAGTCGCTGATGTTTCTGTGCTCTGGAAGCGTGATCTACGGCTGCCATCACGAGCAGGAAATGCCCAAGATGGGTGGACTGCTCCGCAAGATGCCGATCACCGCCTGGACGATGTGGGTTGGTGTCGTGGCTATCACTGGATTGGGCATTCCCGGAACTGCCATCGCATTCTCCGGGTTCTTTTCCAAGGATGAAATTCTCGCGACGGCTTTGGCGTACACCAAACTGAATCCGGTTCATTTTCTGTTGTTCCTGATTCCGCTGCTGACTGCCGGTATCACGTCGTTTTACATGTGGCGATTGTGGTGTTTCACGTTCTTGGGCAAGCCGCGTGATCACCACGTTCACGATCATGCACATGAGTCGCCGGCCGTGATGACGGTTCCGTTGATCGTGCTTTCGCTGTTCGCGGCGGGTTGTGCTTGGACCTACCACTGTGGTGAAAAGGAGATCGAACTCGCCAAGCTCTTGAACTTCAGCCAGCCGATGGGCGCGGATCAGCTTCGCGATGGCGCGTTGGCTCACACGGTTTCTTTGCCGGGTTACACGGAAGTTCACGCCGTGCATGCGACGGCCGGTTCAGCAGCGCTGTTGGCGGCTTTCTGTGGGATGGTGATTGCCTACTTGGTTTACGGTCGCGGAGTCATCAATCCGGACGACATCAAACGTCAGGCGGCCTCAGTGCATGCCTTCTTGGCCAACAAGTGGGGCTTCGATGACCTCTACGACGTGATGTTTGTGAAGCCGGCGCA
>CAZILR010000316.1:0-6499 GCA_964539995.1 uncultured Planctomyces sp. | reverse complement strand
GGCCTGCCAGAGTCATGGCAAGATCATCGAATCGGTGCCGCTGAAAAGCGTGTCGATCGCGGTAAGCGGGTCGTTGTCGATGATCGTGATCGTCGCGGACGATTGTGGGCCGAGCGTTGCTCCGCGCGTGGGGTTGCTCAGTGAGAGGTTGATCGTCTCCGGAGATTCGGAGTCCGCGTCGTCCATGACTGGCAGAGCGATCGACTTGAAGCGTTCTCCTTCCGCGAACGTGATCGTGGTGGTGAAGGCTGTGAAATCGAGACCACTCATCGCCGTGCCGCTGACGGCCGAGACCACAACGGTCACGTTGCCGAGATCGCCGCCGGTGCGCGAGAACGTCGCTTGAAGGACGCCCCAGCCTTCGTTCTGCTCAAAGTTGGCGACGTCGAACAGGATGACACCAGCCGCCGCGATTTCGTCGTCGGCGATTTTCAGACTGGTGGTGCGTTGCGTACCAAGGATCGCGCCACCGGTCGGTCGCGACAGGCTTAGCGACAGCGTTCGCAAGCCGTCTACTTTCGACGTGTTGGTCAGCGGAACGTGGATGCTCGCCGAGGTCTGACCGTCCGCGAAGTTCAGCGTGCCGATCGTAGCCGTATAGTCGCGTCCGGCTCGCGCGGTTCCGTCGCGGGTCGCGTAGCTGACGCTGATCGGCCCGGCACTCCCTTTGACACGCTGCACGGTGAGGGTCATGCCGTCCCAATTCTCGACGACGTTGACGACCGCGTCCGAAAATACGAACTGGCCGAATTCCTGGTCAATGATCGTCAGCGTGGTGAGAGAGTTCACGCCGAGCGTTGCTCCGCCGAACGGGTTCGCGAGAGAGACCGTCAACGATTCGTCCCCCTCGAACAGCTTGTCGTCGAGGATCG
Source organism: uncultured Planctomyces sp. (assembly GCA_964539995.1). Taxonomy (GTDB): domain Bacteria; phylum Planctomycetota; class Planctomycetia; order Planctomycetales; family Planctomycetaceae; genus SXKJ01. The sequence continues at coordinate 5,627 of CAZILR010000316.1, read as the reverse complement.
GAATCGAAATCGTCTTCGTGGTCTCACCGGGAGCGAACGTCAGTGTCCCTTTCGCTGCGGTGAAGTCACGCCCTTTGCCGGGCTTCGCGGAACCGTCGGCGGTCGAGTAATCGACGGTCATTGTCCCCGCACTACCGCCGTCGCGTGTGACGGTGATGCTCGCGAGCTTACCGCTTTCCGTGACCGAGTACGTCGGCGTCGAGAATTGAATCGCCTGCGGCGGATCGTCGTCGCGGATGTCGATGCCCGCGAAGTACGTCTCGCCGAGCACCGCGCCGCCGGTGGGATTCGAGAGCAGCACAAAGACCGATTCGGCTGGCTCCGGCAGTTCGTCGTTGAGAATTGGGACAACGATCGTGCGGTCGGAGAAGTCACCGTCAGCCCAGCTAAGCGTGCCGCTCGTCGAGGTGTAGTCCGTGCCGGCGGCCGCGGTTCCAAGAGCCGTGCGAAACGAGACGTCGATCGCTCCGCTGCCGCCGATGCGGCGCACCGTGATGCTCACGCTGCCGGACGATTCATCGACCGAGTACGACGATTGATCAACCACGAGACTGCCGGCCGGAGACGAATCGTGTCCGACGAACAGCCCGCTGCCGAATGTTGTGATCCAGACTTCGGCCGAGTTGTACGGATTGAAGGCGACTCGTTGTGGATGCCGGAACGGGAACGCAACGTCCTGCGCGAACGTCGGCTGAGCGTCGCGCAGGTTGCGTGTGATCCACAAGCCGTTGAACTCGGTCGTGACGTACATCTCATTCGGGTTCGACGGGTTGATCGTCGCGGAGCTAACTCGGAAGTCGTCAAGCAGTCGCGTCCACGTCACGCCGCGATCGGTCGTGCGGTACAGGCCACCACCAGACTCGGCGTTGTCCCAACCGTTCCAGACGGCGGCGTACCACGTCTTTTGCGAGGCATCGTGCGGATCGACGATCAAATCTTTCGTGTAGAACTGCATCGCTGGAGCGGTACGATCTAGCCACGACCGGCCACCATTCGTGCTGACGAAGACGCCACTGCTGGCGGTGAATTGCTTCGCGGCTCCCGGTTCGGTGCGGCGGGCCGAGTACGTTGCGACCAGCGTGCCATCGTTGAGCACCTGCACGGTCAGCGGATGCCCTTCGGTGCGTGGCGGCTTGCCGAGCTTGCGCCACTTCGACGCCGCGCCGTTCTGAATGTCATCGCTGACCCAGATGCCGCCGTCGCGACTCTTGCCCGCCTGGTTGTGAACGACGCTGGCGTACATCCGGTTCGGCTTGTTCGGATCGAGCGACACCCACGCCACGACGTGTCCGAAGTCGTGCAGCGTTTGCCACGTCTGGCCGTGATCCGATGAGAACAGGACTCGCCCGGTTCCGTGATCGATGCGCGAGTCGCGGAGGTACGTCGTCTCGTACAAGTCATGCACGGACGACGTTGCCGCGTACACAATCCCGTTTGGTGCAGCGACCGCGCGGTACATCGAATTGAGGTTGTGTCCCGAATAGCCCAGCGACCATGACTGGCCCGCGTCACCGCTGATGGCTCCACCGATGTCGGTGTACGCACCAATGACGTGTCGAGGATCAGTCCAAGCCAATCCCCAACTGCTCGTGTTGTCGAGTCCGCTGCTGTGTGTCGCCGTCGTCGGGTTGATGATCGTTCCCGGCGCGTTGCGATCGGCCGGAGCAACATTGAGCGACTGCCACGTCGCGCCGCCGTCAGTGCTCAGGTGCGCGAAGCCGAAATCCGTGATGACGACGCGCTGCGGATCGGTCGGCGAAACCGTGAAGCCCATCGCGTTTTCACCGTAACGCCAGGACTTCACGCCACCGACTCCGGACCAGCCGGTCGCGATATTCGCGTTGTTTCGCGTGAGCAGCACCGGCGACCACGATTGCCCGCCGTCGGTCGTTTTGAAAACGCTCGGCACTCCGCCGTCGCTGCCCCCCGCGAGATATGCCACGTTCACGTCACTCGACGACATCGCCACGACCATCGGCAGCGCGTTGACCGAGTCACCGTTCGGGGCGGTGAAGGTCAGCGCCCCGTCGAACTTCGTCCACGACGTTTGGCCGACGTCCAGCGAGTAGACGCTGCGGAATGCGTAGTAGTCGCTGTTCAACAGCAGCGGTTCGACGTTGCCGCTCGCGCCCGTGATCGCGAAGAAGCGAGTTACGCCGTTCTGTTCCGCTCCGGCGAACGAGAGGATTGCTTCGCCCGCCGGGACTTGGACGGCCGAGATCGCAAATGACTCACCGGCATCGTTCGATTGCAGCAAGCCAAGGTTCGTGCCGAGCGTGATCGAGTCTCCATCAAAGAACGCGCCGCCGATTCGCAGACCGCTCCACGAGATGCTCGATGCGTCGAACTTCGTCGTCCACGTTTGCCCGGAGTCTTGCGAGACCCACATCCGGTAATAATCGCTGACGATCAGCCGAGCGGGATGCTCGGCATCGACGGACAACGTCAGCAAGTCGCCGCTGGTCGTCGGGTCGGACAGATGTTGCCACGTCAGTCCGCCATCGCCGCTGCGCGCGGCAATCGACTTTTCCGAGCCGTTGATGCTGGTGGCGTCGAGCACATACCGCACGAGTGGGTCGGCCGTGAATTGCACTCGCGAGAGCGTGCCTCCTTGCAACTGGCGAAAGTCCACATCGTGCCACGTCGCGCCGCCATCGGTCGAGCGGAACAGCTCGCCCATGTCGGACGAGACGTAGAGTTCATTCGGATCGAGCGGGTTGATCGACGGAGCGAACAGCGAGCCGCCGCCACCCGGCCCGCGCGGCTGCCAGGAGTCGATCGACAAGAGTTGTCGCGGTTCCAGGCGTTCGATCTCGCTCGCGATGGGCCGCGCGAACCGGCGGCGCAGTTCACACGGTCCTCGTCGTCGAGCCGCAACCGGCCACCGACCGAAACGCCATCCTGCCATGACAACCCTCGCGTCCCGCCGCGCGAAATTCCACAGCGCGGCCCGCAACCGAGTTGGCAGAATCCATTCCCGTGCTCAGCTCACTGCCTCACGGGAAAGGCACGCAAAATTTGCTGAACAACGCCTCTCAGGTTGTGCCGGATGAAGGGGTTGTCCGAATTCTGTCCGTTGCGCAAGGAACAACTGGTGTCAATCTGGCTCAACAGACGACACGGCCTTTGTCAGTTTCCAGAAACGCGGAATTCGCCGCGAACTCCGCAGAATGACAAGACGTCTGACCGGCCGAACGGTGGACTGTTCAAAACCTGAATCGTTTCCGAACCGCCGCCTTCACGGACGCGGATTGACTCCCTGTCCGCCAGAAGTGACCATTCGCCGCCAAGTTGTTGTCGGTCGGGATGGAATCCCAACCTGCTCAGGTGATGCCATGACTCTCTCACTTTCGTTACTCGCCGCTGCGGAGTTCGTGGAACGGCTCGCGTCGATGGTCGGCCAGCCGGTCGAGATCGTCGAGACGGTGCTATGGAGCGCGCTGGCCACCGCGTTGGCTCTGGCGATGCTGCACCTGATCACGATGCTGGTGACGAAGTGGGGCGACAAGTCGCTCGGCTGGAAGTCGCTGGTCTTCTCGCTGCTGATTCACCTGTCGTGCATGTTCGGTCTCGTTGCGGTGAATCCGCCGGAGGCACTCGTCGCTGCGAAGGCCGACGACCGCGAACCGCTTCCACGCGAGCGAGTCATTCAGATCCAACCGCAGTTCGATCCCTCCGGCGCGGATGAGCCGGTCAATCTGCCGACGACCGCGAAGGGGAACACGCGAGTTTGGGAAAAGCTGCCGGACGCACCCGGACAAGAGTTAGTCCGCACGACGCGCTCGCCCACGGAATTGAAACCCTCCGAGGGACCGGAACGCCGCCCCGGCCCACTGACGGCTCCCGACATTCCAAACGACGTCGCGGATCGTTCTGCACTGCCCGATCAGCCGGAGGTGAAACCGGAACTGAAGCTCTCCGGCGAGAAAGGTCCGACGCGCGTCGAAGCGGCAGCTCCGTTGCGAATCGACGATCCGACGGCCGAGGCTCGGCCGGACAGTCGCTTGCCGTCGTTCGCTCCGACCAAACGTGGCGGTGGCAGCGGCGCGGGATCACAGAGCACGACGGTCGCTCGGCAAGCGACCGGCGGAGGTTCCGAACCACCTGCGCGACGATTCGATTCGGATGGTCCGTTGACTCTGCCTGACACCGCGCTGCCTGGACCACTCACGAATGTGTCACCGTCTCTCGGCAGTACATCGACCGCTGGCAGCGGCACGCGACGCACCGGGCCGGTCCCCTCAACAGTTCCTGGAGATGGCGATGGTTCCGTAGCGGGCAAGTCCACGGGAGGTGGCACAGGAGTCGGAACCGGCAGTGGATCGCCCGGCTTCTCGCCGTTCTCGCGATCCAAGAGCCGCAACGTGCGCGGCCAAGCCAATGGCGGCGCGGAGTCGTTCCACCCGGAACGCAAAGCTCAAGACCCGAACGCCGTGCCGGGTGATTCCGTCGCTGTGCGCGATGGAGTCCGCACCGAATTGCCAAACGAAGGACTCGTACCGCGACTCGTGCAGCCCAACATTGAGGCCTCGACGATCGGCAAGCGGACGACGGTTCCGCCGATTTACGAGGGCCGTAATCTCGGCAAGCGTCGTGAGACCGCTCGGCGATACGGCGGCACCGATGCCTCCGAAAAGGCGGTCGAGATGAGCCTGCGATGGCTCGCCGCGCATCAAGACCCCGAAGGTTTTTGGGATGCCGACGGATTCGACGCTCAATGCCCCGACGGCGAACGCTGCACCGGTCACGCGGGTCTCGTGAAGATCGACGAAGAGGGAGTGGATCGACTGAACGCCGGCAAGCAAGCCGACGCGGGGGTGACGGCTCTGTCGCTGCTGGCATTTCTCGGTGCTGGTTACACGCACGAGGAAGGCCAATACGCCGACCAGATCGACCGCACGCTCAGTTGGCTGATTCGCCAGCAGCGTGCCGATGGATACCTTGGCGGCAAAGCGACGCACTTCGAGCAGATGTACTGCCACGCGATGACGACGTATGCCCTCGCCGAGGCGTATGGCATGCAGAGCGACCTCTCGTCCGATCGACGCCTGCGCGAGCCGCTGATGCGAGCCGTCAACTACATCGTCGAGAATCAGAATCCCGACGGCGGCTGGCGGTACGTCAAAGGCCAGTCCAGCGACATGAGCATCTTCGGCTGGCAATTGATGGCTCTAAAAAGCGCCGAGATCGCCGGCCTCACGATCCCCGACAGCACGAAAGCCAAGATGGTGCAGTTCCTGAAAGAACGGAGCCAAGGGGCGAACAAAGGTTTGGCCGGCTATCGCCTGATCGGCGGTCAACCGACGCCACCAACCGACTCGATGACCGCCGAGGCGCTGTTCTGCAAACAGATGCTCGGCATCTCGCGCACGAACCCGACCAGCACGGAAGGGGTCAACTTCATCATGCAGCGTCTGCCGCGCGGTTCGACGCACAACCTTTACTTCTGGTACTACGGCACGCTGGCGATGTACCAGTACGGCGGCGATCCGTGGCGTCGGTGGAATGAGGCTCTGCGCGAAACGCTGATCGCCGAGCAACGGACTCGCGGCCATCTGGCCGGAAGCTGGGATCCGAAAGCTCCGTGGGGCGAATACGGTGGCCGCATCTTCTCGACCGCCGTCAGC
>CAZILR010000315.1:0-6516 GCA_964539995.1 uncultured Planctomyces sp. | reverse complement strand
CGGACCTCTGCTGGGCATTTGGCTGTTCAAGCTCGACAAGCAGCAACCGGAGAACAGCGTCGTTTTGCCGTACTGGGCCGGAGCCGGTCTGATGTTGCTGGGTGTGGCCATGGTGCTGTCACTTCGCAGCCAGCCGACGAAATCCGCAGAGACAAACGCATGAGTTTCGATGTTGTCGTTCACACGGAATTTTCGAAGCACAAGTTGCTCGAAAGCGACTTGGCGGTCGATCCGTTCACGCAGTTTCAACGCTGGTTGGCCGACGTGCAGGCCGCCAACGTCAGCGATTGGCAAGCGATGTCCCTGGCGACGGCGACTCGCGATGGTCAGCCATCGGTTCGCATCGTTTACCTGCGCGGCTGGGATGAGCGCGGCTTCCTCTTTTACACCAACTACGACAGCCGTAAGGGACACGAACTCGCCGACAATTCACGGGCCGCCGCGGTGCTGTATTGGAAAGAACTCGAACGACAAGTCCGCATCGAAGGAACCGTTGTCCGCGCGAGCGACGCCGAATCAGACGCCTATTTTTCCGGCCGGCCGCGAGAAAGTTGCATCGGAGCCTGGGCGTCGTCGCAGAGCCAACCGCTCTCTGACCGTGCGACACTCGAACGGCTGACCGCCGAGTTCGAGGCGAAGTTCGCGGGAGGCCCGATTCCTCGGCCACCCAACTGGGGTGGCTTTCGCATCGTTCCCGCCAGCGTCGAGTTCTGGCAGGGAGGGGTTGCGCGGTTGCACGACCGGCTGATCTATCGGCGGCAGACGGGCGGCAACTGGCGGATCGAGCGGCTGTTCCCGTGAGCAGAAATTGGGAATGACGAATTGAGAATGAAAGCGGTTCATTCTCAATTCGTCATTCTTAATTCGTCATTCCACTTGCGCTATTCGGCGTAGAACTTCGTCAACTCTTCGGTGATCAGTTCTTGCTCAAGCGATTCGCTGGTGAGTCGAGCGCGAACTCGCTGATTGCCTTCGGCGGCACCTCGAACGTGAACGCGGAAGAGAGCCGTCTTGCCTGGGGCCAACTCTGGCAGATCGTTGAACAGGATCAAGCCGTTCTTGGCGAGATGCTGGGTCGCCGACTGCACGTTGAGGAGTTCGACGCCGCTCGGCATTTCAAATGTGAGGCCGACGTTCTGTGCGGCCTTGGAACCGGTGTTGCTGATGCGAATTTCGTAGGCGGTTTCCACGCCGACCTCAACGGGATCATCAAGGTCATGGACCTCCATGACCAACGATGCTGAGCCTTCGACCTGCGTGGCCGTGTCGGCCTTCGCGGTCACGCCATGCTCGGCGGAAGCGAAGACGTGGTGCTCGAACTGACCGATTTCCGCCGCCTGCAACTGCACTTTCAATTGGACGGACTGTTCTGGTTCGAGATGTCCGACGGTCCAAATCACGGAGCCAGTCTTCGCGTCGAGTGTGCCACCCTTGTCGGCCTTCAGGAACTTGAAGCCCTTTGGAATGCGATGCGTGACACGGACGTTGTTGGTCGCGGCTTGGCCTTCGTTGGTGACGTTCAGCGTGTAGCGAGCATCGCGGCCGGCGTATCGCAGGGCAGGGCCTTCGACGGCGATGGCGAGCGATGGAGCGATCACATGGACGGTCGCTTCGGCGGCTTGATTCAAGCCAGAATCGGCGGTCGCGGCGACTTCGAGCGTTTGCTCGCCGCCGGCGATCGCGGTGAACGACAGACGCACGGTTCGCGATTCACCCGGATTGAGCGCGCCGATCTCGATTTGTGAGCGATCGTCGCGAGTGGCTTCCAAGCCTTCGGGAGTCGCAATTTGAATTTTGACATTTTGAGCGATGCCGGTGCCGGGATTGGTGACGGTCACGATCTGGACGAGCGGGTCGCCGACAATAACTTCGGCCGGAGCTTGCGTCGTCAGCTTCAACAGCGGTTCCTCGACTTTGAAGACGCTCGCGGCGGTACCCGTGAAGCGGACGTTGGCGGTTGTCGCCAAGTCGCCGCGCTGGCTGGGAATCATCGTGATTTGAATCGTCCGCTCTTCGCCAGCGGCGAGTTCTGGGATTGTCCATTCGAGATGATCGGAGACCGTGGCGGGTTCCGGCTTCGCGTGCGTCAGTTGCACGGACGCCGGGAAGATCGCCTCGACAACGACTTCGCGTGCCGAAACTTTTCCAGAGTTCTTCACCACCAAATCACAGGCACATTCTTGGCCGACGTTGATCTCGCCACGCTTGACCCACTCCACGGAGACCGAGGGTGTCCCGTTCGAGAGGGAACTTTTGCCGAGATTTGCACGATCCATCGTCGCAGCGGCTGGCGTCGAACGAATCGCGGCCGACGAGATCGGCTTCGGTGCGCGATCCGTGACCACTGAGAGGCGGTTGGATCTCGCGGCTGGCGTCAATTCGGCAGGTGCCTGCCGAGCTGTATTCGGTGTGACCTGATGTTGCTCAGCGCTGGCGGGACGAATCGTGTTTTTCTCGTTGGGCTTCTGATGGAAATCTGCCGCGATGATTCCGTTGTCGGCTTCTTCGTCGTTGGGCTCCGTCGCGCCTGCGGGTCGCGCGCTGAAGCCCGCTTGTTGAATGCCAGAGGCCGATTTCTTTGCGACCAACTTGCGAGTGATCGGGGCTTCATCCGCCGTTTCGGACTCTGGTGCCGGCAAGAATTCGACGCTCTCGGTGAGCGGATTCAACGGCGTTCGAGCTGTCCGCGAAGTTGATTTCAAGTTCGAAGGAGTGCCGGTGCTGGCCGTCTTCACCGGTTTGAGCGTGGCCTTGGTAGATGAGATCGAGGAGGCAGCTTCTTCGTTCGGAGTGTCCTTCGAGCGGCTGAATGGCTTCGGAGTCGCGGAAACTTCAGCGGCCAACTCTTCCGCCACGAGATCGGTCGTTGGATCGGTTGGAGCTGCGGACTGCTCACCGGCGTCTCCGCCGCGGCTGATGAATTCCAAACGCCCAGGCCGGCTGCTCTTTTTTGGCGCGGCCGCGCGACGATCCGTCGGTTTCTCGCTGGCCAAGCTGACTCCTAATGCCACTCCCAACACTCCAACGACCGCGAGCATTTTCATCCAGGGACGCATGCCATTCTCCTTGTGAGCCGCAGACCAATCCACCAAAACGTCTGGCGTTGCCGCGAAACGCTGCTTCGCCATCCGAGAGCACGAAGACTCCTCTCCGAAATCGACGTGGAAGACTTGGCGGCTTGAGGTGAGTTTGCGGATCAAGGCGAGATTGCCGATCAGCGAGAATTTACAGGCCGAGCATCGGCGGAATCTGCCGATGAGAGGCAGCATTTTTGTAGCCCTGTCGCTCCGTGACAGGATTGCCGAACGCTTCGTGTGACTTGGAGTGTGAAAACAAACGGGACTTGTTCGGCGTTCGGTTTTCCTGTCACGGAGCGACAGGGCTACTTTTGAAAAATCACAGCCGCTGAGTGACGGGATTCTCAGACGCTGGCCCAAGCCAACGTCCAGTGACGGTCAGACGTCTGCGCGATCGACGTCGCACATATGCCATGAGCGATGGCGATCTCTCGGACTTCGTCCAGTGACAGAGCCGCGTGCAGCGAGTCGCGAAAGAGTTGCTGCGAGTGCGCATTCTCTCGCCCGGCGTAGGTGGTCACGAACTGATCGACCTCAGACCGCGATTTGGGACGCAGCAGATCGCGAACAAACAGCAGTCCGCCGCGTTGCAGGACGCGAGCCATTTCTGCAAACACCGCGTTTGGCTCCGGAATGTGATGCACGATGCTGTTGGAAATGACCGCATCGAAAGAACCGGTCGCGTAGGGCATCTGCTTGGCATCAACTCGTTGAGTCTGAATCGAGCTTGCGAAACCCGCGTTGGCGATGTTGAGATCGGCCAGCTTGAGCATCTCCGCCGCAAGGTCGATGGCGATGATCTGGCAAGCGACTCGGCGGCTGCACAGCTCGATCGGAATGAGTGCCGTGCCGGTGCCGACATCCAGCAAACGCGGCGGTTGTCGCTGATCCGCGAGTCGGGCGTCGAATCCATTCGCGCGGGCGAAGGCCAGGAAGTCATCGACGAAAACGCGGTTCACGGTGCTGTGATCCATCGTGTCGTAGTCGTGAGCGTCCTCGGACGTGTCCATGACTTCGGGTTCGAGACGACGTTCAAGCATCATGATCTCCGAGGGGAGGGCAGGGCCGGGATGTCGGAATTGAAATCAGGGCAACAGTTTTGCGTGGCGAGCCGCGTGTGCCAATTGTGTCGGGATGTGGCCAATCGGCCTCACGAAATGTGGCACAAGTTCAACGCGACGATTTGACCCGCATGATAGGTTGAACGGGCAATCGTTGGAGTGCTGGCGCGCGCGATCGGTCTACGCCACACGTCATGTCATCGGTCAGAACAGGAGAATCGAAATGTTCGGAACTCGTCGCACACAACTGACCCTGTTGGTGGCCGGGATGTTGGTGTTCGCGAACGCGACTCCTAGCCGAGCCGATTTGGGTTTCCTCTTTGGACACTTTGGACACCACAGTGGAGGCTCGTCCGGAGGGAGCAGCGGCGGCTCATCGGGACACTTCGGTCATTTCCGCGGGTTGTTCCATCACGGTTGGCACGGCAGCAGCGGAGGCTCATCAGGGGGAAGCAGTGGAGGCTCTTCGGGGGGAAGCAGTGGAGGCTTCTGGCATGGCAGCAGTGGTGGCTCTTCAGGTGGGAGTAGTGGCAGCTCCGGCGGATCAAGCGGCATGGTGATGGGTGGTGGTCCCGTCGTTGACGGGTATTTGATGCCGACAGGGATGTACCAAGGCTATGCGCCGATGGCACCGTCAATGGGCCAAGGCCCGATGTCGCCACCAACCGGGATGCCCATGAATGCCGGGATGCCCATGAGTTCCGGCGCGGAGTTCAACGCGGCCAGACAGCATCAATTGGTCAGCGACGACGGAGTGCAGGGGACGTTGGGGAGGACTTATCAGTTGCCCTCGAAGCGTGTGAATTCCACCAAGCATCCGCGAGTCGGCCTGTTGGAAATCACCGTCAGTGATGACACCTTCCAAAACCTTGCCGCCGACGAAGAAATCAAGGTCATGGTCGAAGATGAGGCTGGTCATTTCGACGAGCTCGAGGGCTTTTTCGGTGAAGACGAAAAGTGGCATTTCGAGTCCGAGCCGCTCTACACAGGCATCCCGCACATTTACGACGTGAAGTTTGAGATCGTTCGGACGGCCAAGAAACGCGAACGAAAGGGAGATAAGACGATCGAGATCGAAGTCGAAAAGAAAGTTCGCGACCTCGGACTTCGCCGCCTACGGCTGATTCCCGGTCGGACGGTGTATCTGAGTTTCCCGTAGCCGAATCACTGGCACCGGACTCCTGTTTGACTTTGCCTGATGCACACAGGCCCGGCTGTTCCGATAACGCCGGGCTTGTTGTTTGCGCTCGTCGATTTGGTTGATGCTGGTCGAGAGGCCATCTTCTGGTCGATTCCTCCAGAGAAATGATCACCACGACTGAAACTCCCGCACCTCAAAAACTCGTTGCCGAGTCGGTTTGGACTCGCCAACCGTGGCTGCGCCGGATTGTCTCGGTTGGACTGGTTCTCCATTTGATGGCGCTGGTGATCGCCCCATTGGCGGTTGCACCGACGTCACCACTTTGGCAGAGAGCTTGGTTTGCGTTTCGCCCGTATCTCGAAGGGATGAACCTCAACCACGGCAATCACTTCTTCGCACCGGATCCTGGGCCGAGTCATCTAATCCACTACGAGCTGCGTTTTAAGGACGGTCACGTTGAGCGGGGCATTTTTCCAAACGCCCAACAACAACAGCCACGGTTGCGATATCACCGCCATTTCATGCTCAGCGAATTTCTGAACAACCTCGCGATCGACGACAGTCGCCGCGAATTGTTCGACGCGGTGACGCATTCCTACGCCGAGCACCTGCGGCATGAGCATCACGCGGCCGAGGTCACGCTCTCGTTGAGACGGCATTACGTTCCGAGCCCGCAGCACATTTCTTCGGGCAAACGTCTGGACGATCTGTCGCTGTTCGCCGAACGTCCTCTCGGCACGCATGGCTCGGAGAGGCGGTGAGTCATGCTCGCTCGACTGCATTGGTTGCTCGGTCTCACAGTGGCCTACCTGCGCGATGGCTCATCGGCGACGGCGACCGCCTGGAACCGCTTCTGGTTCGCGCCGGCCGACGCGGCAACGCTCTGCCTGATTCGCGTGCTCGCGGGTCTGATGCTGTTTTACACACACGCGGTTTGGACGTTGGACCTGGATGCCTTTTTCGGCGAACAGAGTTGGCTGTCGCGTGAAGTGCTTGCTCAAGCGAACCAAGGCGGCTACTCGTGGAGCGTCTTGAACTGGTGCCGCAGTCCGGCGGCGTTGTGGTCGATGCACGTCGTCGCGCTCACGACTTTTGCTTTGCTGACTATTGGACTTTGGACGCGCATTGTGTCGGTTCTCGCGTTCGTCTTCACCGTCTCGTATGCGAATCGCACACCCGGCGCATTGTACGGCCTCGACCAAATCAACGGCCTGCTGTCGTTGTACCTGATGCTCGG
>CAZILR010000314.1:0-6546 GCA_964539995.1 uncultured Planctomyces sp. | reverse complement strand
GCTTCAAAGCGGTCGGCATCCGGCTGAAAACGGCGAGCTTCCGCTCGTTCAAATACCGACTTGCCGTTGAGCCACACTCGCAGCGGCGTGTTGCTCGACATCAGGAACTGAGCGGCGACCGGCTCAGCCGAATCGAATTCGGCAAAGGCGAGCCAAACGCCGTGCGGCAGGTTTTCAACTTGCCCTTTTGTCGCGGGCAGGTTGGAAACCTGCCCCACGATTCGCACGCGAGCTTCCGGCCCGTCGCCAAACGTAGCCCGGACGCCTACGTCCGGGCGTTCGGACGTAGGCGTCCGAGCGACGTTCACCGCAACTCGCGCCGCCTCGTCCACCGACAGTGGCCCGATCACATGCCAGCGCAGCAGCAGCCCGCTCGCGCCCTGCAATTCGATCACGGCCCGTTCGAGTTCCGCACGTCGTGCGGCTTCGATTTCGCCGCGACTTGCCCACTTCGTCAGCATCTGCACGGCGAGCGCGAGCACTTCCACCGAGGAATTCCGCATCGCAACCTCCGCGACGGCCGAGCCGTGTTCCGGTCCACCGAACTCGGCGAGACAGCGTAGCGCGCTCAGTTGCGTCGTCGCGTCGGCAATTCCAGCGAGGGCCAACGGTACGACGCGCGGCTCGCGAAGTTGCCGTAACGCATCAAGGCTCGCCTGCCGCACCGCGATTTCGTCCGTGCGAGCCAAACTCAGCAGAGTGGGGATCACCGATGGGACTTCCAATTGACCTGCCGCAACCGCCGCCGCGCGTCGTACTCGCGCATCTCGGTCTTGCAAGAGTGTCGGCAGTGCAGCGACTCCGTCCGCGATTCGCAGCCGGCCCAGCGACTCGATGGCCGCAGCTCGCACCGTTTCCTTTTCCGATTTGGTTTTACTCAGGAGCAGTGGTCCGACCGATTCGTTGACGACCGCCTGCGGATCGCGAGCGTTCAACTCCCGCAGGATGTCAGCAAGCACGTCGCCGTCCTCGACGGACTTTGCCAGCGCAATCAACTTCGCTTCACGCGAGTCGTTGACGCTGGCCGACCACAGCCGGAACGCCGCGACTCGCGACTCGGTCGGCTTGCTCGCATCAGCGATTGCGGACTCCAACACTTCACGCGTCGCTTCGGCCGGATGCTCGCGCATCGCATCGAGGATCGCAGTGAGTCGCACCACGTTTGTCTCGTCCCGCAGCCAATCCGCCAGCGGAGACAATTGAATCGGAATTTTCTCACGTTGCATCCGTTGCAGCACAAACGCTCGCACCTCGTGATCCGCGTCGGCCAGCAAGTGATTCAAGGTTTGTTCAATCAACTCCGTTCGTTCCCAGGCAACCGTATTCGCTGGACGCGGAGCCGGTCGGAAACCCCAATACACCCACTGCGATGACGGTTTGCGATGCACGCGACTCAAGAGGTCGGCGTACTCACGCCGTCGCTCGGGTGGGTCAATTTCTAAACGCAGCCGGGCATCCAGCCCATCGACGATTTCCGCAATCGGTTGATCCGCAATCACATGTATTGCGACGTCCCGCGTCCAGAACTTGCGTGAGTCGCCCGGCGGCGATGCAAGCGGGGGAGATCGTTCGTCGAGCAACCTCAATGCCGCCAGCCAGTCCCCACTGCGTCGCATTGTCTGCTGAACCGCATGCGCGAGCGGCGCATCCATCCAGGTCAGTGTCGGCCACATCCACAGCGGAGTCAGCGACCTCTTCAATCGTCCCAGCGTGGTGGCCACATCCAGAGTTAGATGCGGACGTCGCGAATGCACGATCATTGTCAATTGTTTGGCAATGTGGGCATCTCCTGGACCTGCATCGAGACGATGTTCCACCAAAACCGGATCGTGTAAATCCGCGAGCGCTCGAATCGCCTGCGTCCGCACGCGCGGGAATTCATCAGCGTCCGCGTGTGTGAGTAGCTCGAAGCTAGCCTGCGGTCCCAGCACATGAGCGAGAATCCATTCGACATGCAGCCGCCCACGCTCATTGAATTTGAATCTTTTCCGCAATTCCAGCATTTCGTCTGAGTCATCAAGAAGACCGAGCCGCTCGATCGCCAACTGTGCTTCCAGCCGCTCGTAGTAGCTTTCAGAGTTCAATCGGTCGATCCAGCCCGCAAGATCGCGAGGTGGTTTTTCGACTTGCCTCGGCTTGGTTGGAGCAGGCCGGTTGGGAACCTGTCCCACGAACTGCACACGATAAATTCGCGCCCGTCCGCGCTTCGGACGTTGCCCGTCACACCAGTCGGCGATCAGCAGCGAGCCGTCGCGATCGACGACGAGGTCCGTCGGTTTGAAGCCGTAGGGATCGTTCTCCGCGCCGGACGCGAACTCGATTTCCTTCATCGGCGAGAACGGCTGGCCGGGAGACTGCGGCTCGTAACGCATGACCGCTCGGCCCCACTCGCAGAAATAGAGGCCGCGGTACTCGGTCGGGAATTGCGTTTCCTTGTAGTACACGCCGCCAGCCGACGAGCCGAGTCCGAGATCGGCCAGCGGCGCAAGCGCTTCATCCGGTCGCTCGTCGTACAAATACGGATAGCCGTGATCGGCTCCGAAGAAGCTCTGGATGACGCGAATTTTGTAGTTGCCGCCGTCGTTCTCGTTGTCGCGTGTGAAGACGTTGAGGTCTTCGTCGAGCGCCACGTCGTAGATGTTCCGCAGGCCGGTCGAGAAGACGTGCAAGTCGCGACCATCCGGACGACAACGCAAAATGCCGCCGCCGTTAAGCACTAGCAAATCTCCTTCCGGTCGCACGACATCGCAACCGCGATCGCCGAGCGCGAGATACAGCCAGCCATCGTGTCCGGCGGCGATGCCGTTGGCGTTATGCAGTCGCACCTTGTCATCTTCCGGGCCGAGGCCGAAGCCTTTGAAGAGATTCTTCCGCTCGTCGGCGACGCCGTCGCCATCCGTGTCTCGCAGCGCGGTGAGATACGGCGCGTGCATCACGAACACGGTCCCGTCGTGATACGTCATGCCTTGAATGGAATTGAAACCGTCCGCCCAGACAGGAGCGCGGTCGGCGTAGCCGTCGCCATCGGTGTCCTCGACGAGCCGAACCTCGTCGCGCCGAATGATGTCCGTCGTTCCCAACCCGGTCATGTAGTCGGCGGCGACGAACAACGTGTTGGCTCGCGGGCCAAGTGCGATGGACGACGGGTACTCGATCAACGGATCGCACGCGAAGAGCGTCGCTTTGAATCCCTCCGGCACTTTCAACGGCGGGAAGCGTTTCTCGGTCTCCGGCCCGGTCGGAGGCGGCTCGGCGAGCGACACCGCCGGCAGGCAGCAACAGGCCACGACGAACCAATTCCATCGCATCATGATCCTGTCTCCGAAAATGGTTGATTGCCGGCCGTCAGCCGCGAGCCGAAGGCCGTTGGCCGATTTCAGTTTTCTCCAGGCATAGGAAACGGATCACGGCGGTCGGCTTGCGGCTCACGGCCATCGGCCGGGAAAGAATTCGCGAGACGAAGGCCGTTCGTCAGTCGTCGTATCGGTTGGGACTCCAGCCTTGAGCGACGTTCTTCAGAGTGCGCAGTGTCTCACGATCGACGGCACACGCAACGATGCGCGGGAGTCGCAGCATGTTCGCTCGGTCGTCGAGCCACATTTCACGGAAGTGAACTGGCTCGCCGGTGTCGGTCCAGATCGCGTCGCCGCCGAGGATGCGAGCGATGTGCAGCGAGACCGGGAAATCATAGATGTTGGGCGAATGAATCAGCGAGCCGCCGAACTCGCCACTGGCGAGCAACGGGTAGATGCTGCCCGGCATGTCATCCGGCGCGACTCCTTCGAGTCCAGCGGACGAGACGGCAGCGGCTCGTTCGCGGTCTCGTTTTTGAAAGCCGATCAAGTAAATCTTCTGGGAGTTGGGCCGAGTCTCCGAAGTGATTGGGGGCAGTTCATCGAGCACCTCGCTTGCGGGACGGCTGGGGTCATCCGGCCCGACCACGATTTCTGAACCGATCGCTTCGACCCAAGTGCCGTGCTCACCCGCTTCCGGAACGAAGACCAGCGAGTAATGCAGCGTGTCCTGGTCTCGCAGATGCAGCATCACCGCATAGCCGTTGCCGGTGTGATCGCGATACTGCTTCGTGCCGTCGATCGGATCGAGTGCGATGGTCAGTTCGCTGTCGGTCGCGAAGTGTCCGAGGTCGCCGTTCGATTCTTCGGCCTCAATGCGGCACTCACGAAAGAGCGGCGACCGATCGCGCAACGCCGAGATGACCAACTCCTGTACGGTGAGATCGGCGAGCGTCAGCGCGTCGGTCTCCGCGCTGCCTGACGTTTTGCCGCTCAGCCCGATGTTGAACTTCCGCAACTGCCGAGCAATCGCGCCGGCCCACCGCAGCACCTCCGGCATGTGAGCCGATAACGCTTCCGCCACTTCGTCAACTGCTGCCATGCAATCATCCCCCTTCACCCCACCGGGCTTGCCCCGGTGGGGGTTGTGATTATTCGTCGTCGTCCTCTTTCTTCCGACTGAACCACGCGAACGGCGAACGTCCGCCGTCCTCCTTGGCCTCTGGCTTACGAGGTTCCGCTCCGAGCGCTGCGATCACTTTCGGAAAGACTTCCTCGAATTTCGTGTCGTTGCGACGCCAGCCGTTGAAGTCGGCGACGACTCGCGCGGCGATGGCCTTGTCGTGTTTGCCTTTGGCGTCACCGCCGAACAGGAAGCCATCGAGCGTCAGCGGCAAAAGCAGCTTGACCTCCTGGCCGACGTCTCGTTTCCACTGAGCCTCGCGTGAGAGCAGTCGGCCGACTTCCGTTTCCACCCACGGCGACGTCAGCGAACTGCGTGACGCAAGAAAGATGACTTTGTTCGGCTGCTGCGAATCGAACTGCGCTTCGAGCGGGGTTTCTGAACGGCCCGCATCCGGCATCTCGTCGAGCCAACAAACGAGTCCCACCGAGCGCAGAGCTTCGCCCAATCGCCCCGCGAACGACAGGTCTTCATGACTGAAGCGAATGAAACACGGTGTCGCCTCGCGCGGAGCCGCTTGCAGTGCGGCGATGAAGTCGTCAGGCAAACCGCCGCCGCTGAGAAACTCCGCCGAGATTTGACCACGCGACTTGAGCCATGTGTCCAGCCCGATGCTGCTCGGCCCGTGATGCGCGGCCGTTTCCAAGCCGATGACTTGGCTCAGATCGCAGTTGCTCCAGCGAGTCCAGCCACAGGTCAGTCGTGAGGCGTGTGTCGCCGCGAATCGAGCCAAGCTGAAATCCGTGCCGAGCACATTCGCGTCATTGAGCGTTGCTTTGTTGAAGTCGGCTTCGAGGAAGTTCGCTCGACGTAGATTCGCCTTCGTCAGATCGGCGCTGTCCAAATTCGCTCGCGCGAAGTCCGCCTCCGTCGCGTTGGACTCGCCGAGCATCGCCTTGAAGAGATTCGCACGCCGCAGATCGGTTCGCGAGAGATTGGCGAACTTCAGCCCCGCGCGCGTCAGGTCGGCCTCACTGAGGTTAGCCCCGCTCAAATCCGCGCGAGCCATTTTCGCTCCGACCAGAAGCGCGCGTCGCAGGTTCATGCCACGCAAGTCGGTCCCTTTGAGATCGGCCTCGGTCAAATCGAGCAGCACATTCGGATTCGCCGCCCGAAACTTGGCGAGCGCCTGCTTCCCGGCCTGGACCGCTTCCAAAACTTTACTGCTCGCCACGACGAACTCCCGCTCACGATGCGTTGCCCTGCGGGTGAAGATTGTGGGCGGAAGTCGCCTAGCCCGGCAAGTCGCTTGGCTTGGCTACGCAGGACGTGTCGGTGCTGCAATTTGGGCAAGAGCGTCGGCACACTAACCCGAAGCGCCAGCGAGGGGGAACGGCCCGGTTTTGAAGGGGTTTTTTGGGGCCCGCCCCCCCGGTGACGGTATGGTTTCTCCGGGTCCGGGAGTCCCGGGACCACACCAAACCGGCCGTCATTTCCCCAAACGCATCTCAACCGTAGGACGGGCTTCCCGCCCGCCCTCACCAGCGGAGGAGGACGCTCCCCCACGCGAGGCCGGCGCCGAAGCCGGTCAACAACAGTAGATCACCGCGACGGACGCGGCCTCCGGAAGCCGCCTCGTCCAGCGCCAGCGGGATCGACGCGGCGAGCGTGTTGCCGTACCGGTCCAGGTTCGTGTACACCTTCCCCTCGGGCACCGCGAGCCGCTCGGCCAGCGCCCGCACCAGCCGCAGGTTCGCCTGGTGCGGGACGAACAGGTCGATGTCGGTCGGTCCGACTTCCGCGAACCGGAGGAACCGGGCGGTCGATTCGCTGACCGCCTCGACCGCCCAGCGGAAGACGGCCCGCCCGTCCATCCGCAGGTACTGGAGGCGGAGGTCTTCGGGCGTGCCGGTGAGCGGGAACCGGCTCCCGCCCGCCCCGCGGTGGAGGAGGTCGGCCCCGGACCCGTCCGCCCCGAGTTGGCACGCCGCCAACCCGCGGCCCTCCCCGCACGGGCCGAGTAGCACCGCCCCGGCCCCGTCGCCGAACAGCGGGTACGTCTCGCGGTCGGCCGGGTCGATGATCCGGCTCCCCGCGTCGCCGCCGACCACGAGGCAGCGTTTCGCCACC
>CAZILR010000313.1:0-6547 GCA_964539995.1 uncultured Planctomyces sp. | reverse complement strand
CGTGTTCGGATTGACGGCCAGTTCCTTCGCCAGTTCACGCACCGACTGCACCATGTCGCCCTGGTCCAACGTGCCGCTGGAAACCGCGAACTTCACCTGCCGCACGATCTGGTCAAAGATCGCCAAGCCATTCGTGGGATTGATCGAGAAAAACATGACCGCCGCCTCAAAGTGTTCTATCGTGATAGAACAGTAAGACGATCCGGCTCGCTTGGCAAGTCAAAAGCTGGCAGCCGCTCTCCCAAACTTTTCTCATTTGTTACAAAGCACGCCGTCTTGGGAGATCGTTTCGCACGCAGATCGAGAAGGGAGGAGCCGTGTCTCGCAACCGTTGGCTTCGGATTCTTGTCGCGGGAGTTTGTCTGATGTCATTGCTTCGATTCGTCGATTCGTACGGTTCTTCGGTGGATGCGGCACCTCCCAGAGCGTTGCCGCATCCAGGGCGTTCGGTGGTGATCGCCAAGAATGGCATCGTCGCGACCAGTCATCCGTTGGCGGCTCAAGCCGGCTTGGACATTCTCAAAGCCGGTGGAAACGCGGCCGACGCGGCGATCGCCGCGAACGCGATGATCGGACTGGTCGAACCGATGAGCTGCGGCATCGGCGGCGATCTGTTCGTGATTTATTGGGACGCGAAGACCAAGAAGTTGTACGGCCTGAATGCCAGCGGCCGGAGTCCGTACAAGCTCAATCGCGACGTGTTCGCTCAAAAGAAATTTGATGAGATGCCGGAGACAGGACCGCTGTCGTGGTCGGTGCCGGGATGCGTTGATGGCTGGGAGATGCTGCGATCGAAGTTTGGCACGATGCCGTATGACAAGCTGCTCGCGTCGAGCATGCAAACAGCGGAAGAAGGCTTCCCGATCAGCGAGATCATCGCCGGCTACTGGTCGGGGTCTGCGGCGAACTTGTCGCAGTGGCCGGACTCGGCGAAGACATACTTGCCGAACGGCAAAGCTCCGAAGGTTGGCGAGGTCTTCAAGAATCCAAACCTCGCGGCGACGTATCGAGCAATCGCGACTGGTGGACGAGATGCGTTTTACGAAGGAGTCATTGCCGATGAAATCGTGAAGTTCAGCGACGCGAACGGCGGCTACTTCTCGAAGCTCGATTTCAAAGACCACACTTCCGAGTGGGTGCAGCCGGTGAGCACGAACTACCGCGGCTACGACGTGTGGGAGTTGCCGCCGAACGGGCAGGGGATCGCGGCCTTGCAGATGCTCAACGTGCTGGAGCGGCATGACCTCAAGTCGCTCGGCCCATTTCATCCGGACTACCTGCACTTGCTGATCGAGTCGAAGAAGTTGGCGTTCGCGGATCGCTCGCGGTTCTATTTCGATCCGACGAAGGAATTGATTTCCAAAGAGTACGCCGCGAAGCAGGCGGCCCGGATCGACATGGCTCACGCGGCCAAGCAAGTTGTACCGGGCGACGTGGACGCGAAACTGGCTCACGGCGACACGATCTACCTGACGGTCGTGGACAAGGACCGCAATTGTTGCTCGTTCATCCAGAGCAACTACTTCGGCTTCGGCTCACAGGTCGTGCCTGGCAACGTCGGCTTCGCGTTGCAGAATCGGGGCTGCTTGTTCGCTCTCGAGGGGGCGCATCCGAATCGGCTGGAGCCTCACAAGCGACCGTTCCACACGATCATCCCGGCGTTCGTCACGAAGGATGGAAAACCTCATTTGGCGTTCGGCGTGATGGGGGGGGACTTTCAACCGCAAGGGCATGTGCAAGTTTTGGTCAACATGCTCGACTTCGGCATGAATGTGCAACAGGCGGGAGAACACCCGCGCGTGCAGCACACCGGCAGCGCGACGCCGACGGGCCGTCCGATGGCGGTGAATGGTGGCACTGTCGGCCACGAGCACGGCATTCCCGCCGAGACGTTACGGGTACTGAGTGAGCGCGGGCATCAACTTGCCTCTCCCGGCGGAGCGTTCGGCGGCTATCAAGCGATCCTGATCGACCACAAAAACGGCGTCCTGCACGGCGGCACAGATCCGCGCAAAGACGGCTGTGCGGCGGGATATTGATCAGGGCGCGAGTCGCAATCAAAGCCCGACTCCGGACGCACCTTCTTGATTGGTTGGAGAGACGTTCGAAAAGATCAGTTCAAGTGGAATGGCCAAATCAAGGGGACCATCACGACGGCGACGATCCAAAACAGCACATTCAACGGAACGCCGACTTTCACGAAATCGCTGAAGCGATAGCCGCCGGGGCCGTACACCATCATGTGGGTTTGATACCCGACCGGCGACGCGAAGGCGAAAGAGGCCGCGAGAGTGACCGCGATCAAAAACGGACGCGAGTCGCAGCCCATTTGCTCGGCCGCTTTCAACGCGAATGGAACGGACAATGCCGCCGCGCCGTTGTTCGTGATCAACTCGTTGAGCACCATCGTCACGAAATAGATCGCGGCAAGAGTCGCGTAGGGGCCGAGTGGCTGCGTGAGGTTCACTAGTTGCCCAGAGAGGTAGCCAGCGGCCCCGGTCTTCTCCAAGGCCGTGCCTAAGCCGAATGAAGCACCGATCGAGATCAGCACGTTCCAGTCAATGGCTTGTCGAGCATCCGCACCGGACAAGCATCGCGTCGCGATCATCAAACCACCGGCCGTGAAAGCCGCGAGCATGGGGTCGAGCAGCTTGAACGTCAGCGCGATAATCATGCCAACGAGGCACAGCACTGCGACCCACCAGCGATCGTGGCGCACAGGGATCGAATCATCGACGTCGCTGACGAGGTAGAAGTCCGGGTTATTGCGATGCGCCTTCACGAAGTTCGCCCCGGTCTGCATCAGCAACGTGTCTCCGGGTTGCAGTTGGACATCGCCAATTTTTGTCTTCAGCCGCTCGCCATGACGATGAATGGCGACGATCGCGGCGTTGTAGTGCGAGCGGAATCCAGCATCGCGCA
This sequence comes from uncultured Planctomyces sp., assembly GCA_964539995.1. GTDB lineage: Bacteria > Planctomycetota > Planctomycetia > Planctomycetales > Planctomycetaceae > SXKJ01. The sequence goes on along the minus strand of CAZILR010000313.1, from coordinate 3,625 downwards.
CCGTTTGACCGACGAGCGGCGATGACTGGCTCACAACCGCCTCAACCATGCGGCGACTCAACCGCGCCGCCTTTGTCGCGACTTCAAAGTTGGAGTCCTCTGCGGGCAAGAGGCCGGGAATTTTCTTGAGGTCCACGATCGTACTCACCACGCCAGTGAAGGTGAGCCGGTCATCCGCCTCGATCACGAGATCGGGACTCACGGGGCCGATCACGGCTCCGCGCCGGTCGATCTCGAACAAAAACAGCCCAGGAAGTGAGCGCAGCCCGGCAGCCTCGACGGTCTTGCCGACAAGCGGACACGTCTTCTGGACGAGCATCTCAACGAGATACTCGCGCCGCGAATCGCCGAACTGTTCGAGGAGGTCTTTGCGTTCGGGCAAGAGCTTGCGCCCGATGGTCAACAGGTAGATCAACCCGATGACCGCGCAAGGGATACCAATCTTGCTGATCTCAAACATGGTCATCGGTTCGAGTCCAGCTTTCCGCATCAAGCCATCGACAACGAGGTTGGTGCTTGTGCCGATGAGCGTACAGCAGCCACCCATCACCGTGAGAAACGAGAGTGGGATGAGTAGCTTCGACGGGGCGACATTGTTCTTGCGGCACCAGTCGAGCACGACCGGCATCAGCAGCGCGACGGCCGAAGTGTTATTGAGGAACGCGGACTTCGTTGTGCAGAAGACGGAGAGGCACAGTAGCGCGCCGACTTCGGTCTTCACGGGTCCGAGAAACCGCGCTCCCATTGCGTCCATCACGCCCGTCTCGCGAAGGCCCGCCGCGACAACGAGCAAGCCTCCGACCAGCAGCACCGCATTGTTGACGAACCCGCTGAAGGCTTCTTCCGGCTTCAGAATTCCCACCACTGACAAAAAAACGATCGCCGCCATGAAGACTAGGTCGGTCGGTGCGATCTCCTTCGCCAGCGCCAAAAGAACGAGAACGGTGACTCCGACCGTGATCCAAGCGTCAGCACTCATCAAGGATTCCTTTCGGTGGACTCTAGCGCCACACCGCATCCGTGCGGCCACAAGCAGCAAGATACTAGCGGCACGACAAAGAATCGCGTAGCAACGGTGCCAGCAACCACCCAGGTCATGCGGCGAGGTAGCGATAGAACAGGCGTTTGACGACCTCCATGCCGACGCCGTAGAGCAGCGTGATGATCAGGGCGATCGCCAGAAGCGTTGGCGGAGGGGTGACGAAACCGAGAGTCGAAGCCAGCGGAGAATAGGGCAGCAGCACCGTTACGAGTGCGATGGAGGCTTCGGCGAAGAGGAACAAGCGGCCGGGGCGGCTGAGGAAGAACGGGCGTTGGGTGCGGATCACCAGCAGAATCATCAAGCCGGTGAGCGTTGACTCGACGAACCAGCCGGTTTGGAAAAGTTGCTCGAACGCTTCGGGAGAGACAGTCGCGCGCCATTGGCTGAAGAAGTAGAACATCGCGCCGAAGGTCATGAAGTCGAACATCGAACTGGCGAAGCCGAATGACATCATAAAACGGACGATGAACTTCGTGTCCCAGCGGCGCGGCCGTTGAATCTGTTCAGAATCGACGCTGTCCGTAGCCAGTGCCATCGCGGGGAAGTCGGCCAGCAGATTGACGAGCAGGATTTGCGACGCGAGCAGCGGTTCGAATGCCAAAAACAGCGAGGCGACGGCGAGGCTGAACATGTAGCCGAAGTTCGCGGCGATCGCGAAGAAGACGTACTTCAGTGTGTTGGAGAAGGTGCGCCGGCCCTCGCGCACGCCTTGCACGAGGACGCTGAGATCTTGCTTGAGCAGTACGACTTGAGCGGCTTCACGAGCGACATCGACGGCCGAGGCAACCGAGATACCGACGTCCGCCGCGTGCAGTGCAGAGGCGTCGTTGATGCCGTCGCCCAGATAGCCGACCACTTGGCCGGAGTGTTTCAGGGCGAGAATAATCTGCTCCTTCTGATTCGGCTCCACTTCGGCAAAGACGTCGGCGTTGTGAGCACGTTGGCGGATCGCTTCGTCGCTGAGCGTGCGCAGGTCAGAGCCGGTCACGATCGTCGGTGATTCGATGCCGACTCGGCGGCTAATGGTCGCGGCCACGGCGCGGTTGTCGCCGGTGATGACCTTCAAGGCGACACCGAGTTCTCTCAGTTGTGCGAGCGTTTCTTTCGCATCGACTTTCGGCGGATCGGCGAAGACCAGGAAGCCGAGGAACGTCATGTCGCGCTCGTCTTCTTTGGTGAGATGCGGTGCGTCGTCCGCCCGGATGGCAAGTCCGAGGACACGCAGGCCCTCGTTGCTCATCTCGTCGAAACGGCGGTCGATCTCAGCACGCTGCGAGGCCAAGTCCACGCACTGCCCGGACGACAATTCCGCCTTCGAGCAGCATTCCAACACATGCGAGAGCGCTCCTTTGGTGATGAGCAGCTTTTGGCCCTTCTCGGCAACTCGCACGCTCAGCCGTTTGCGGATGAAGTCGTACGGAATCTCGTCGAGCTTCTCGATGCCGGTCGTATCGAATTCTTTTTTGTCGCGAATCGAACGGTCGATGGGGTTGGCGAAGCCGGTTTGAAAGAAGGCATTGAAATAGGCGAGCCGCGCGACACGGTCGCAGGGCTGGCCGGTCACATCCAGCGTCTCGTGAAGTTGGATGATGCCATCGGTCAGCGTGCCGGTCTTGTCCGAGCAGAGCACCGTCATGCTGCCGAGGTTTTCGATGGCCAGCAGTTGCTTGACGATGACCTGATGCCTGGCCATCGACTTGGCTCCGACGGCCAACACGACGCTGGTGACGGCAGGCAGAAGTTGCGGCGTCATGCCGACTGCCAGCGCGAGGCCGACCAGCAGCGACTCCACCAGCGGTCGATTTTGAAAACCGACTTTGACGCCAAACACCACGACGGTGATGACGAGCACGACTTTGATCAGCAGTTGACCGAAGTGGCGGATGCCGCGCTCAAAACCGGTCTCTGGTTGCTTATGTTCGAGCCGTTCCGAGATTCGTCCGAACTCCGTGTCGCGTCCCGTTCCCACGACGAGCGCCGTTGCAAATCCGCTGATGACGTTGGTGCCGAGGAAAACCGAGTTCGTGCGTTGTCCCAAAGGCGATTGTTCTGGCAGCACGGCGACCGACTTCTCCGCCGGAAAACTTTCGCCGGTGAGCACCGCTTCATTGAGGAAGAGATCACGCGCGGTGAGTAATCGGCAATCGCCGGGAATCAGATCGCCGGCTCGCAACCGGATGACGTCACCTGCCACGACATCAACGAGCGGCACCTCTTGATCTTGACCATCGCGAATCACCGTCGCCTTGGTTTCGATCATGCCCATCAGCTTGGCGACGGCGTCCGCCGCGCTGAGTTCCTGCCAGAAGCTCAGTAAACCGCTGGCGATCAGGATGAAGACGATGATGAACGCATCCGGCGCGTCGCTGAGCTTGAACGGCTCTCCCTCGGACCAAGCGTCATTCACCGCCAGAGAGAATGAAAGCACCGCGGAACAGAACAACAAAATGATGATCGGGCTTTTGAACTGATCCAACAGCAACGACCAAGCGGACTCCCGATGCGGTTTCAATTGGCTCGATCGCGCCAGTCGTTCCTTCGCGACGGATTGACTCAATCCCTGCTCGGTGGTCTCCAACTGTT
>CAZILR010000312.1:0-6557 GCA_964539995.1 uncultured Planctomyces sp. | reverse complement strand
GATGCCGGCCAGCAGCACGTCGAAATTAACGGCCGGGTACAGGTCGCGAATTCGCTTAGCGGTCTCGAGCATGTTGACGATGTGCTCGACCAATCCGCCGCGATAGGCGTTATGCGTTTTGACTCCGGCGGCGGCTTTCGAGAGGTCGTCCATCAGTTCGTCGTCGATCAGGAAGCACTCCATGAGCGCTCGAAGCTGCGGGTGTTCGATCGACAGCAACAAATCGCGCAGCTTGCGGAGCAACGCTTCGACGTCGGCGTTCGGACGCTGTTCAAAGTCTTCCGGGTTGAGAATGTTGGCGGGGACGGTCCTGATCTGCGTCAGGATCATCTGCAGGTTGCCCTGATGGAGTTGCACTCGGCCGCACACTTTCACGAAGTCACCGGCATTGACGTTGGCGAGCGATTCCTCGACGACGTTCCACATCAGACCGGACATGGCTCCCGTGCGATCGCGCAAGGACGCGAGCAAAAAGAGGTTTGCCTGCCGGTTGGCTCGAAGCTGTTTGTCCGCCAGTAAGTAGACTTCTTCGACGGAATCGCCGTCCTTCAACTCTTTCAAAAACTGCCGAGCCATGAGCGAGGACTTTCCAACCGAGCTGCGATGACTCGGAAGCGCGACCACCGAAAGCACAAATCGGTCGCGAGCCAAATGCCTGCGACCGATCAAACAGGGCGGATTCTAGGAATGGCTCGCAGCCGGGAGAAGCGTGCTATCGCGAGAACGTAGCCGCCTCGTTCCCGCGAGGCAGAGTAATCGCGGAACGGCCACAATTCTTGAAGAAGTCTGTGGCCGGATGCTCTGCCTCGCGGGAGCGAGGCAGCTACGTTTGTCGTCGCATCGTTACTTCGTCGCGCAACTTGGGCCGGGTTGTCCTGCCGTGCAGGTCGGACACGTTGGCTGTGGGCAAACCGGAGTGCAAACCGTGTACGGCACTTGGCGGCAGACCACTCGCGGCACGCAGTAGCTTTGCTTGACCGGCACTTGGCGAGGTACGCAGCGAGTGCGAGTCTCCATCCGGGTGTACGGCACTTGCTTGCAGACCGTGTACGGCACTTTGCGAGTGCAGGTCTGAGTCGTCATCGTGCAGGTCGTGTACGGCACTTTCTTCGTGTAGCACTTCTCCGTCCACGAGCAGGTGACGTACGGAACTTTGCGAGTGCGGCATTCCTGTCGAGTCGTGCAAGTCGTGTACGGGACTTTGCGAGTCCGCGTTTCAGTCGTCATCGAGCAGGTCGTGTAGGGCACGCGGCAGGTGCGAGTCTCTTGAGTCATCGAGCAGGTCGTGTACGGCACTTTGCGAGTGCAAGTCTGTGGCACGGTGCGGCAGACTTGGTAGGGGACTCGGCAAGTGCGAGTCTCAGGAATCCAACGAGTGCAGCAGACCGCTTGCTTGACCGTTTTCGGGCACCACACCTTGCGGCAGCAGACGGTTGGCGGGCACTGCACTTGAACGGTGCGGCAGCAGCCGGGCTTGTAGGTACAGCAACCGCTGCAGTCTTGGCTCCACGTTCCGGGGTCTTGCACGCACTTGTTGACGATCGGGCCGGGGACACACTCGCTGACCGTCTTCCATTCTCCACAGCAGACATCGACGTACTTCGTCTCGGTGCAGGGGCGGCAAACGGTGTAGCAGACGTCTTTGTAGCATGTCTCGGACACGACTTTGCACGTCGTGTAGCACTCATCTCGCCAGCAGGTTTGTGTGACTGGCTTGCAGACGGTGTAGCAGACGTCGCGGTAGCAAGTTTGATAGCACGGCTTGCAGACGTTGTAGCACTCGTCGCGCCAGCAGGTTTGCGTGCAGGGGATGCAGACCGTGTAGGTCTCGTCGCGGTAGCAGGTTTGATAACACGGCACGCGCATCGTGCAGGTCTCGTCGCGCCAGCAAGTCTGAGTCACTGGCTTGCAGACGGTGTAGCACTCGTCGCGATAGCAGGTCTCGTAACAGGTCTTCGTGCAGCAGACGGGAACTTGCTCGCACTGCTGATCGTAGACCGTCTGGTAGCAAATTTTTTCGCAGCGGTCCCACACGACGTCTTGGACCGTCTTGTAGCAAGTCGTGCATTGCTGCTGAGCCTGGCAGAGATCACCGCAAGGCGCGCAGGTCGAAGTCGGACAGCAGTTGTAGCTGGCTGCTCCGCAATATCCCGCTTGTGCAGCAGACGTCCCCGCCAGCAACAGGAACAACACGCACATCAGGGCCCACGCATTGCGTTTCATCGCAATCACTCCTCACTCATCGTCGCGGTGCATTTTGAGTCGGTGGTTCGTCCTGCTTGGGCATGCGCACGAAAACTTGAGCGAAACTCAAACTTTCGCGATGACGACACGACGCAGGCGCAACGCCTCCGTCGACGTCCTTCGTCAGAGCGAACTCCCTCCCTGGAGATGGTCCTGTGACCAATGCCTGACACCGTGGACTCACTTGAGTCCTACTCACTCGTCGTCATCGTCAATCGGCATGCGGTCGCTGAAGACTGTGCCTAAAGCCGACCGCTGTTGGCGGATCACAGTCGAAAAAGCTGGCGCAGCTTCACGGACCGCTACAACTCATCCGGTCGCTCCGGCGAGCGGCAAGAACTGCCAAAGGAAGGTGCCAAGTGCGGGGTGCTAAGTGCTAAGTGCTAAGTCGGACGGTCTCCTCTTGGCAATTAGCACTGAGAACCAGGCACTACTTTTCTCACTTCGGCTCATCAACGACCGTCTCGGCCGCGAGCCGGTTGAGTAGCACGTCTGGCCGCTCTTCGATGACCAGCAGACTGCGATGCTTCGGCTTGATGAAGCCTTCTTGCACCGCGTGATCGACTAATCGCACGAGCGGGTCGTAGTAACCGCCGACGTTCAGCAAGCCAGTCAGCTTGCGATGCAGCTTCAATTGCGACCAGGTCACGACCTCGAAGAACTCTTCAAAAGTTCCGAAACCTCCCGGCAGCGCGACAAAGGCGTCCGACAATTCGGCCATCAACGCCTTGCGAGCGTGCATCGACGGGACGACACGCATGTCCGCGACGCCCGGATGCAGCAACTCTTCCGTGGCTAGCGATTCCGGAATGACTCCGATGACCTCGCCCCCTTCCGCCAGCACCGCATCGGCGATGACTCCCATCAGCCCGACGCTGCCTCCGCCATAAACCAGCCCGATACCTTCGCGGACTAACAGTTGCCCGAACTCGGTCGCCGCGGCACGGTAACGGTCATCCGTCCCGACTTTTGAGCCACAAAACACGCACAGACGCCGCAAGATCGTCATGGTTTTCAATGTCTCCCCTCGCCCCTCCCGGGGAGAGGGGCCGGGGGTGAGGGGCGATTGTTCGCGGAGTTTGAAAACTCGCGGCCGACTCTGCAAACTGCTGTCACTTGTTTCGGTTCGATGAACGTCCTTCGCTTGCTCAAGGAGCGCTCGCCATGTCTCGCCGCCTCAGCCGTCGCCATTTTCTCGGAACATCCGCCGCCGCGACCGCGTGGTGGGTGGGAATGTCCGACCGCAGCTTCGCCGAATCGAAGTCTCCGAATGAAAAACTGAATCTTGCCATCGTCGGAGTCGCGGGCAAAGGAGGCGATAACGTCAACAACCTCGTCAGCGAGAACATGGTCGCGCTCTGCGACGTCGATCGAAACAATCTTGGCAAGTCCGGTGAGAGGTTTCCGAACGCGACGAAGTTTGAAGACTACCGCGAGATGTTCGACAAAATGCAGGACAAGATCGACGCGGTTGTCGTCTCGACCGCCGATCACACGCACGCTCCGCCGAGCGCGCTGGCGATCACGCTCGGGAAACACGTTTACTGCGAGAAGCCGCTAGCCCACACGGTCCAAGAAGCGCGTGTCCTTGCCGGACTCGCCAAGAAGCACAAAGTCGCGACTCAGATGGGGACTCAGGTTCATGCGGGCGACAACTACCGTCGAGTCGTCGAGGTCATTCAAAGCGGAGCGATCGGCCCGGTGCGCGAAGTCTATAACTGGTGCAACAAGGGTTGGTCTGACGGCCGCTTCGGCACTCCGAAGCCGGCACCGGCGCATCTGAATTGGGACATCTGGCTCGGCCCGGCCAAGCAGCGCGAGTTCTGCGAAGGCATTCATCCGGCCAATTGGCGGCGCTTCTGGGAATATGGTTCCGGCACATTCGGCGACATGGCGTGTCACGTCATGGATCTGCCGTTCTGGGCGCTTAACCTGCGATACCCGACCTCGGCGGCGTGCGAAGGCCCGGAGTTGCATCCCGACGGAGCACCCGCCTGGACGAAGTGCGATTTTGATTTCCCCGCTCGCGGAGACATGCCCGCGCTGAAGTTTCATTGGTCCGATGGCGGAGCCCATCACGATCTGGTGAAGAGCACGAAAGACCCGAGCGGCAAGTCGCTCAGCGAATGGGGACTTGGTGCATTGTTTGTCGGCGACAAGGGAATGCTCGCGGCCGACTACGGCCATTACGTCTTGTTGCCACACGACAAGTTCGTAGGCTTCAAGCCGCCGGAACCGTCCATTCCGAAGTCGATCGGCCACTGGCGCGAATGGGTACAAGCCTGCAAGACTGGCTCGCCGACGACTTGTAACTTCGATTACTCCGGAGCCTTGACCGAGACGGTGCTGCTTGGCATCGTCGCGTTTCGCGCCGGAGCGAAACTCGATTGGGATGCCGCCGCGCTCAAGGCTCGCAACTCGTCGAAGGCGGATGCGTTCGTGACCAAGGAATACCGCAAAGGCTTCGAGGTCGTCGGCCTCTCGTAACTTCCCTGCGCTCGGCGCGGGTCTCCCGACCACGCCGCTTTGCTTGACCGCAGGTCTCCCGCAGCGAACGGAGACCTTCGGTCCAGTCTGGCGGCGGGGTCGGGAGACCCGCGCCGAGCGCGAACTACCAACAAACGAAAGACTGCAACATGCTCAACATCTCGCAAACTGGTGCTTTGGATTTTCTGTCGCTGGGTGCTCTCGTGCATCGACTGGACTCCGGGATCATTCCGTTCCGCAAGGCGACGAAGTGTGACATCCACGTCAGCGGCGGTGAGTTCAACGTCTCTGCCAATCTGTCCGATTGCTTTCGGATGAACACGGGCGTCGCGAGTGCGATGGTCGATTACCCGGTCGGCCACTTGATCGCCGAGCGAGTCCGCGCGATGGGAGTCAAGCCGTTTTACAAACACTTCGAGCACGATGGTGTCACCGGCCCGAACATGGCCACGGTCTTCAGCGATCAAGGCTTGGGCGTGCGTGCTCCAGTCGTCTTCTACAATCGCTGCAACGAGGCGGCCGGTCGGCTGAAGAAGGGGGACTTCGATTGGAAGTCGATCATGGCTGGCGGAGTACGTTGGTTCCACAGCGGCGGCATCTTCGCCGCTCTTTCCTCGACGACTCCCGATTTGATCATCGAAGGGATGCAAGCGGCGAAGGCGGCTGGAGCAGTCGTCTCCTTTGATCTCAACTTCCGCGCGAAGCTGTGGCAAATCTCCGGCGGACTGGAAACCGCTCAGGCGACGCTGCGAAAAATCTGCGCGAACGTCGATGTGCTGGTCGGCAACGAAGAGGACTTGCAGAAGGGACTTGGCCTGAAGGGCCAAGACGTCGAGGCAAAAGGAAAGCTCGACCCGGCCGCGTTCTTCGGCATGATGGACGATGTCGTCAAGCAGTTGCCGAACATCAAGGTCGTGGCCACAACGCTGCGTGAAGTCCACACGACCAACAAACACGACTGGAGTGCCGTCTGCTGGATCGAAGGGAAGACGTATCAAGCTCCGACGTGTGAGCTCGGCGTGTACGACCGAGTCGGCGGCGGCGACGGCTTCGCGGCCGGGTTCATTTACGGCCTGCTCAAGGGACGCGCGCCCGAAGAAGCCATCAAGCTCGGCTGGGCTCACGGCGCGTTGCTGACGACGTTCCCCGGCGACACCACGATGGCGACCGTCGATCAAGTCGAAGCGTTCGCGAAGGGCGGCTCGGCGCGCATCCAGCGATAGTATCTTCTGCGCGAATCCCCACCGGGGCAAGCCCGGTGGGGGAAAGTCTCAGTCCATCCCGGAGACCAGCATGGGCTTCATCAACATCGACGACTATCAGCCGATCTCGCCCGTTCCGGGTTGCCGGATGCGGACGCCGTTCGGCAAGAACATGATGTTGTCGCACCTTGAAATGGACGAGGGAGCCGAGGTTCCGCTGCATTCGCATCCGCACGAGCAAGGCGGAATGCTGATTCGCGGCACGCTGGAACTAACCATCGGTGACGAGACGCGACTCTGCCAACCCGGTTCGATGTTCCTGATCCCTCCGAACGTCAAACATCGAGCGGTCGCCGTCGGCGGGCCGTGCTTGGTACTCGACGTCTTCAGCCCGGTGCGCGAGGACTACGCCGAATTGGTGAATCACTACATTCCGCCCGTTGAATCTCCCAAGTCCGGCCAGCAATCGTAGGGTGGGTCGAGTCATCGAGACCCGCCACGGACACGACCGAGCTGGTAGTGGGTCAGTTTGGTTCAACAGACTTCCGAAATCTCGAAGATTTCGGAAGTCTCGAATTAGACGGACCCACTACTACCGAGCTGGTGGGTCTCGATGACTCGACC
>CAZILR010000311.1:0-6559 GCA_964539995.1 uncultured Planctomyces sp. | reverse complement strand
CAATGAACCGCTCCAGCAACTGCGACGCATCCACCAGAATGTCGTCGGCCTGTGGAGCGACTCGACTCAGAATGCGCGACATGCTTTCCGTCGCGGCGGCGCTCTGCTGAACGACCAGCAATTCGAGCGTGTTGAGCGCGACGGCGACTTCGCGGCTGAAGAGTTCCAGGAACTCCTGATCCTTCTCGTTGAAGGCATTCTCTTGTGAGCTTTCGACGTTGAACGTACCGAGAATTCCGTCATGCCGTTTGAGCGGCACGGTCAGCGAGCTGCGAGCCGTTGCATTACCGACCAAGTACAGCGGATCGTTCGCCGTGTCCAAGCAGAGATAGCTGTTGCCAGTCGCTGCGACGTAGCCTGTCACGCCATTGCCGGTCGGTTCGGCGAACAGTTCGCGTTCGACGGCCGCTTGCTCCATGCCATAGACCAGCAACGGAACCAGCCGCTTTTTGTTGGCGTGATCGAGCAGCCGAATCTCGACCGTTTCGAACTTCAGCAGGTCTTTCGTGAAATGCACGATCTTGGACTTGAGCAACTCCTTGCGTTCCTCCCAGCCCATCTCCAGCACTTCTTGCGGTGTCAGGTCGCCCAATTCCAGGCCCGCCTGATGAATCGCCTTCATCCGGTCGCGCTCGTTGATCTCGGTCGTGACGTCCTGCACGAAGGCGATCAGGCCAAGTGGAATCTCGGACGACTTTTCAAACACGGGCGTGATCTGCAATTCCAGCCAGCGTGAGCCGGCGACTTGCATCAAACCATGCGTCGATTGATTCGTGGCCAACGCCGTGTTGATCGGCGTGAAATCCGGTCCCTGCAATTGAGCGGAATCAAACAGATCGAAGAACGGCAGTCCCTCGCCGCCGGACTCGCGACCAGCCAGTCGTCGCAGCGAGGCATTGCACCAGACGACATTTTCGTTCGTGTCGAGCAGTGCGTATCCGTCAGGAAGTTGATCCAGTAATCCACCGGCTTGGATCATCGCGCTGGCGGGCGATGTCTCTTCACCGCACAGAAAGACGCCGGAGAAGGGCCCTTCTTGAAGCTGCTGCAAACCCGACTCGACGGATTCGGAGGCGACGACCTCGAACTTACCGCCAAGCTGCTCGGCCAGCGCTGACAGACGATCTCGCCGTCGGCTAAATAACAAAATCTTCGGCATCGGAGCCATCGCCGCACACACCCCCTCACGCCAATCCACAGCGTCAGAGCTATTTACCCCTCGCCACTCGGCGAAGCAACTCCGCCGATTCGTCAAGTCTTGAGACGTTCAGTGGTTTTGTTTGATGCGACTTCCGTCAAGAACCGCCGCGACTCGGACATCACATACTGCTCGGCACCGCCGAAGCCGATCAGGCGATAGCCTTGCTGAGCCGCTCGACGTCCTTCCTCGGCACTCCGCGCCGGATACCCGCAGGCGATGCCGTGTCGTTGGCAGGCCGCGAGAATTCGCTCGGCCGCTTGCATGACCAAGGGATGATCGCGTTCAGCACCGACTCCGTAGCCCAGCGCCAAATCCCCGGTTCCAACCCACAAACCATCGAGACCACCAGCGGCGATCGCCTCGACGTTTTCAACCCCCTCTGGGTCTTCGATCAGAGCCAGCAATAACACTTCGTCGTTCGCGGTTTTGACATAGTCCGATCCACTGACTCGCCCCCACAGAGTGCTTCGGCCGGGACCGAACCCGCGATTGCCTCGCGGCGAATACATCGCGGCGGACACCAGCCGTCGTGCATCGTCGGCCGTTCGGCAATGCGGAATCAGAATGCCCTGCGCTCCGAGATCCAGAGCGTGCATGATCGCTTCCGGATCGTTTGGTCGCAGGACTCGCACAATCGGCGTTGTGCCGCCCGCGAAACAACCTTGAACCAGCCGATCGAGTGTCGTGGCATCCAATGCACCGTGCTCGCCATCGAGCAGCACGAAGTCCCAGCCAGCATAGCCCAACACTTCGCACAGTCCCGGTTCCGGCAAACGGAGCGAACTGGACCACACCGTTTCGCCCGCCATCAGTTTCTGTTTGACTCGATTCGGACGAATGGTCATGAGCATGTCTTCCTGGTGCCGGAATGGTGAGTGAGATCGAAACGCAGCGGCGAAAAACTATCGCAACGAAACTGCGACCGACAGCAACTTGCCCCTCAAAACTCCGGCAGCTATACCGCACATCGCCCTGCGAGCGGTGTAAGATGGTCGCCCTCGGCCGTCCGACATCTCGCGCAAACATCAATCGATGTTCCAGTCAACGCATCCAACCCCCGCGAGACGCACGATGAAATTTCTGCTTGTTTCCCTAGCCATCGGCATCACAGCCGGAGTGCTCGCTGCTCTCTGCGGAGTCGGCGGCGGAGTCGTCATGGTCCCGGCATTTGGAATGCTGCTGGGTCTTGAACAAAAGCGCGCGCTCGCAACGTCGATGGCGGTCATCGTCCCGACGGCGATCGCGGCGACGGCTCAGCATGTGAAGAACGACCTGATCGACTGGAGAGTCGCGATTGCCACCGCCATCGCGGCGACGCTCACTAGCTACTTTGTCGCAGACACCGTCAAACAGTTCCGGAACGAAACGCTCACTCGCATCTTCGCGGTTGTGATCATCGTGTTTGGCGTAATGATGCTCGTGACGCCGACAACGAAGTCCGCACAGAAAACGGAACCTGCCGCTGAGCCAGTCATCGAAAACCGCTGACGAGAAATCCTGATGTCTATCGAAAAAAACTCACTCCGACTCGCGATGTGGTCGGGGCCTCGCAATATCTCGACCGCGATGATGCGGTCTATTGGCAACCGCAACGACAGCGTTGTCTGCGACGAGCCGTTTTATGCGCACTACCTCCATGCCACACAAAAAGATCACCCCGGTAAGGACGAAGTCATTGCCGCCGGGGAGACGGATTGGCGAAAGGTTGTCGCTTGGCTGACCGGCCCCATCCCAAACGGCAAAAGAGTTTTTTATCAAAAGCAGATGACACACCACCTGCTGCCGCAGATCGGCCGAGAGTGGCTGGCGAAATTGACCAACTGCTTTTTGATTCGCCATCCGCAGGACGTGCTGACGTCGTACATCAAGATCGTCCCGAATCCCACCGATGAGGACACCGGATTTCCTCAACAATTGGAAATCTTCAACTGGCTCCGTCAGCACACCGGTGCGACACCACTCGTCGTTGATTCGGTGGAAGTCCTCAATGAACCTCGCCGCACGCTAGGTTTGCTCTGTGACGCGCTAGGAATGGACTTCCAAGAAACGATGCTGTCGTGGGAGCCAGGTTTGCGTCCGACGGATGGCGTCTGGGCGAAGCACTGGTATCGAGAGGTCGAAACGACAACCGCCTTCCGGCCCTACAAGCCCAAGCCCGACCAAGTTCCTGACTCACTCACCGACCTCTATCGCCGCTGTCTCGATAGCTACGAAGTTCTGTACGAACACCGGCTCCGATAAATTGGTGTGGCCAGTGTGCTCGGCAGATGACACCGAGGGTCACGCAGGGATCAATGATCGAAGTCCTGTTTTGATTCGCACGAGTCCGCTTTGACAACTCAGCGTGCGATCGACAGCAACCGCTTGGACTCGTTGAGCACGAAGTCCACGTCTTGGAAGGGCTCGTAGCTGATGTCTTGCCAGCGGACGAAGCCCGCTCCGTCGATCAGAAACGTGCCGTGCAGCGGCTTCTTCTCGAAGTCATCGAACGCGCGGTACGCCTTGAAGGCCTTCAGTTCTGGATCGGCCGCGAGCGGGATCGGGAACGGGCTGTCCTTCGAGAAGTTCGTCACGGCGGTCGTCAGCGAGGACAAGTCTTCCGTGCTGATACCGACGATCGAGAGGCCCGCTTGCTGGAAGTCGTTGACGCGCGGCGCGAACTTCTGCAACTGCTCGACGCAGTGCAGGCATCCGGCTCCGAGGTAGAAGATCACGATCACCGGCTTGCCGCGATACTCGGAGAGCGACACTGTTTTCTCCGCCGGAGCCGGCAAGCTCCAGTCGATCGCTGGAGACGGCGACCAACGGAAGGGGCCAATCGAATCGAGCGTGGGGCGCTCGCCGACGTCGGTCGCGGGTGCGGTTGGAGTTCGCCAGTCATCGGGCCAGGCTTGCTCCTTCGCAAACGGTGCCAGCCGAGCGAGCAGCGGCGAGTCGAGATCGGCATGGCCGGCGACCTCACGCAATTTCGCGAATGCGACTTTCGCATCGTCGAGCTTGTTCATGCGTTTGAGCAGATCGACCTGCACGGCCAGCGGCAGCACTTCCTTTGCCTCTGGTTTTACCGCTCCCTTCAAAGTCTCGACGCTCTTGTCGTGTTGGCCGCACAGAAATTGGTACTTCGCCTGTCGCAGTTTCGGAATGTCGCCCGCCTTGTCGAATTGCTCGCGAGCTTTGTCGGTCTCGCCGCGAGCCAGCAGTTGCACGCCGCGCAATTCGGCCGTCGCTTTCTCGACCGGTGCGATCGGCTCGCGAGACTTTTTCAGCTTCTCCTCTTTCGCTTTGGCAATGTCGGCATCGTTCTTGTTCGCCTCGCGTGCTTTCTTCTCTTCTTCAGCGGCTTCGGTCTGAGCCTTCTCTTCGAGCTTCGCGGCGATCGCATCGAGTTGCTTGACGCACTCTTCGACCTGCGGGAACTCGCCACGGTGGTAGTGAGCGACACCGAGCAGCCGCAGTCGTTTGGTCTGCTCGGCGGTAATGTCGGTCGGTTCGAGGAACATCGTGCTCGACAGCGCGACCACGTCGTCCCACAACTCGAAGCCTTCGAGCACCTGCATCAGACGCTCACGGCCGTACTTGCCGCTCCCTTTGGTCAGCGAGTTGTTCTTCGGATGACGCGGCAGTTCGAGCAGATTCCTGTCAATGTCGA
Organism: uncultured Planctomyces sp.; assembly: GCA_964539995.1. Taxonomy (GTDB): domain Bacteria; phylum Planctomycetota; class Planctomycetia; order Planctomycetales; family Planctomycetaceae; genus SXKJ01. Next base: position 1,709 of record CAZILR010000311.1, on the reverse strand, counting down.
GCGCCGCCTTGAGTAGCCCTGAAAAGATCAAGTTTCGAACAAGCAACTCCTGGTTGTGGGCGTAGTTCTGAATCTGATCCGGCAGCACGCGATCGCGCATCATGTGAGCGTGATCGGCGCGGCCGGAGGCTTCTTGTTGCCAAACGGCATCTGGCCAACGCTTCAATTCTGAGTAGGTGTGCCCCGGCATGTGCCACATGTGAGCGATGCGCGGAGCCGCTTGTCCGCAGCGAGCCGCCGACTCCAACGCCTTCTCGGACTTGATGTGATCCCACAGATGGATGCGGTAGTGATGAGCCGGGTGCATTGGTTGCTTGGCAAAGACTTCGCCGATCAGCGCGTCCACAGCGAACTGGCTGGTGATCGGCACACTGCTTTTGCTCTGGTACAGAAACACGCACAAGAACGCTTTGGCTTCGAGGTCGTCCGGGAATTCCATCAGCAACTTTTCGAGATCGCGGATGTACGCCTTGCGACGTTCCTCGTCCTTGCGTTTGTCATCCTTCAAGTACTCGGCGAACGCGTCGATGAAGAGTTGTTCGCGGCGGTTGGCGGACGCTTTTTTCTCGGTCGCTTTGACGATGAATTTGGCGGCTCGCGAACGGTTTTCGATGTTTGAATACGCCATGCCCCAGTAAGCCATCGCGCAGTTCGGATCGAGCAACGCGACTTGCCGGAACGATCGCTCCGCCTCGAAGTACCAGAAGCCGTGCAACTGGCCGACGCCCTGATTGAAAAACGCTTGAGCTTCCGGATTTGAGGTTGTCACCGGGAAGTTGACGTTGCCGGTGTCCCCCATCAGGTAAGCGGCTTGTCGCGGTCCTTCGTTGAAGACCTCGCCGTGCATCGAGTGTCCTGGAGCGGGCGTCTCGAAACTGTGCGCTGCGACGCTCCAATTCAACGCGGCCGTCAGACTCGCCGCCCACCATCGCCATCGTTTGGACATCGGACGCCTCGTGGTCTCAATCGGGACAAACTCACTTCAACGGAGTCCGATGTTTCTATCCGACGTGGCGTGAGGTTTCGAGCATCCCTCACCAAATCGCGGCGAGTTTCCGCCGGTTGAGGCTGGTTGTTTCACTTCCGACGCACTTCTACAATCCGCCCCTTCATTCGACCTGGCAGGAGCCAATCACGCATGTTTGAGAGCATTTCCAATCGTCTTCGCGGTGCGTTTTCGTTTCTCGGCGGCAAGCTGACCGAGGCGAATATTCGGGACGGGATGCAGCAAGTCCGCAAGGCGCTGCTCGAAGCCGACGTCAATTACGAGGTCGTAGATAGCTTCGTCAAAACGGTCACCGATCAGGCAGTCGGCGAGGAAGTCCTCAAGTCGGTGCGGCCCTCCGAGCAGATCATCGGCATCGTCAACGACGAACTCGTCAACCTGATGGGCCCGGTCGATCACTCGTTCCATTTTCAGAAGGACGGGCTGACGATCCTGATGATGTGCGGCTTGCAGGGGTCGGGCAAAACGACGACCTGCGGCAAGCTCGCCAAGATGCTCAAGGAGCAAGGCAAGAAGCCGATGCTCGTCGCGGCCGACTTGCAACGTCCCGCCGCGGTGGATCAGCTCAAAGTCATCGGCGATCAAATCAGCGTGCCGGTTCACGCGGAAGAACCGGGCAAAAGCACGCCGCTGGCCGTCTGTCAGAACGGTATCAAAGAGGCGAAGCGTCGCGGCGACATCAACGTGATCATCCTCGACACCG
>CAZILR010000310.1:0-6559 GCA_964539995.1 uncultured Planctomyces sp. | reverse complement strand
CGACCGAGATGGTTTCGTCATCGTCCGGCAACTGTTGTCCTCCGACGAGTTCGGCGATTTGCGGCGAGAACTCGACCGCTACATTCGCGAGGTCGTGCCGACGTTGCCGGATGCCGATGCGTTCTTCGATGACAAGTCAAAGCCAGAGACGCTTAAGCAGATGCAGCACATGCAGAGGGATGCGTTCTTCCGGGATTACGTCCGGCAGCCAAAATGGCTGGCGCTGGCCGAGGCGCTCGTTGGCGAGTCCGTTGCGTGCGAGACTCCCGAGTGGTTCAACAAGCCGCCCGCTACGAATCACATCACACCGCCGCATCAAGACAACTACTACTTTTGCCTCGCACCACCCAACGTCGTGACGATCTGGATGGCGCTCGACGACGTCGATGACGAAAACGGCTGCTTGCGGTACGTCCGTGGTTCGCACCTGCCGCCGATCCGTCCGCACAACCGCTCGAACGTGTTGGGGTTCTCGCAGGGGATCACCGACTATGGCGACGCTGATCGCGCGGCCGAGGTTCGCATTCATCTGGCTCCCGGCGATGTCGTCGCGCATCACGGCAACACGATTCACCGAGCCGACGCGAACCGCTCGCCGATCCGCAACCGCCGTGCCTTCGCGATGGTCTTCAAAGGGGTCAGTTGCCGCCGCGACGAAGTCGCGTTCACTCGTTACATGGCCGCCGTCAAAGAGCAGCATCAACAGATGGGATTAAAGACCAGCTAGCGATAGAAACTCGAAGTCCAAAGCTCGAAACCCGAAGTGGGGCGAGAATGGGAACCTTCGAGTTTCGGATTTCGAACTTCGAGTTTCTTTCTTGAGAAAGCATCATGGACTGGCAACTTCTCGATCGTGACCGCGAGATTTGGGATCGCGAACTGGCGAGCTTCGTGCCGCCGCGAGTGTTTGATTCACACCTGCATTTGTACGAGTTGAGCCACTTCAACGGCCCGGCACCGGGGCTATGCGCAAAAGGACCGACCAGCGCCGGCTGGAGTGTCTTCCAATCACGCATCGCCGAGATCATGCCCGGCCGAGAGGTCAGCGGACTCGCGTTCGGATACCCGGCGACGACGGTCAACTTCGAGGCGGCGAACTCGTTTCTGGCACACGAAGTCGCGCTCGGCGCGGGTCTCCTGACCCCGCCGCTCCCGCTGACCGAAGGTCTCCACTTCGATGACCGAACAGGAGATCTTCGGTCGAGTCAGGTGCGGGGTCAGGAGACCCGCGCACAGCGAGGTGCGCAGGCGCTCGGACAGATGCTCATCAATCCGGCGATGGACGCGGACTTCATTCGCGACGTTGTGAAGCGAGACGGCTTCGTTGGCCTCAAACCGTATCACCTGTTCGCGACCGAGAAGCCGACGTTCGACGCGCACATCCCCAGCTTCCTGACCGACGAGCACATGCGAGTCGCTCACGAGTTGGGCTTGTCGATCACACTGCACATTGTCCGATCCACCGCGCTCGCCGATCCATCGAACCAGGAAGTACTGCGACGGTACGCCACGCAGTATCCGAACGCGCGGATGATCCTGGCTCACGCCGCGCGCGGCTTCAATCCGCATCACACCGTCGTTGGAATCGAGTCACTACGCGGTCTGCGAAACATCTGGTTCGACACGTCCGCCGTCACCGACGGCGGAGCCTACGAGGCAATCATCAAAGTCATGGGCCACGACCGGCTGATGTACGGCTCAGACTTTCCAGTCTCGCACATTCGCGGCCGCTGCGTCGGGCTTGGGGACAATTTTTTATGGCTCACGCCAGACAACACGAAACTCGACGCGGCTTACGCCAACGTGCAGTTCACGCTCGTCGGGATCGAGTCGCTGCGCACGCTCAAAGTCGCCGCCCTCGCCTGCGGCTTAAGCGACAAGCAAGTCGAGGACGTATTCTTCAACAACGGAGCAGCGTTGTTTGCAGATCGGGGGATCTCATGAGTCGCAACGTCGTAGCCACGTTCGCCAGAACGTGGGGGATTCGCAGTTTGGCTCGCGTTCTGGCGAACGTGGCTACGGTCTGGGTCGTTATTTTGGGATCGCAAATGTCTCTTCGAGCCGATGAACTCGACCGCAAGGACGTCGTCCCGTTGACGCCGGAATTGCGTCAGCGATGCCTCGACGTTTTGCAGCGAGGTTTCAAGGCAATCGCCGAGAAGCCGGAGAACTTTTGGCCGGCGATGCACGCGGCCGAAGGGCTGACGCTGGCGGGACAGGGGAAAGACATCGTTGCGACGTTGATGATGCGATTGCCTAGCGAAGCCGATCATCAGCGGCGTTGCGGGTTGGCTCGTGAGATCGTGCGCACCGGTCGGCGCGAACCGCTCGACGTGCTGTTCAACACGTTGGCCGACGAAGATTCCAACGGCCGAGTTCATGCGGCCGAGAGCTTGTACAAGGTCGGTGAACTCCGCGATGGCAAGCTGATGCAAGCCGCGTTCGAGCAGAAGGCGGACAAGCGACTGCAACTCATGGCCGCCGCCGCGCTCGGCCGGCAGGGAGACGAAGCGGGCATGAAGCGGCTACGGCAAATGCTCGGCTCGGAAGACCGTGAACTCGCGAAAATCTGCGCCTGGGTACTTGGGCTGATCGGCGAGTCGTCGGACATGGAGCCGTTGAAAAAGGTGTTGTCCCGCGAGACCGACGAACTCGCGCGAGCGTACTACGTCAACGCACTCGCGTGCCTCGGCGATGCGTCGGCGAGAGAATCGCTCGGCAAGAATCTGACGTCGAACGATCCCGCTGTGCGAACCTATTCGGCCGAGTTCGCCGGCTACAGCCGCTCCGTTGAGTTTCGACCACAGCTCATCAAGATGCTCGACGATCCGAATCTCGACACGCGCATCCGAGCCGCTCAGTCCCTCATCATGCTCTCGCAGCCACCGAAGCCGTATCGCTTGAAGAATCCATGAGGTTTCCCCATGTCACAAATGACCGATCTTAGGATGGGCACTCTTGCCCGTCCTACAAGTCTATTGGCGGCCTGCGCGGCTGCTCTGCTCATCAGCCTTGTGCCGATGGCGATTCGCGCCGAAGACTGGCCGCAGTTCCGTGGCGTGAACGCGAGTGGCGTTTCGATGTCGAGCAAAAAATTGCCGACCGAGTTCTCGCTCGACAAAAACATGAAGTGGTCCGTGAAGCTCGGCGACGGAGTCGGCTGTCCGATCGTGGTCGGCGGCAAAGTCTTCGTGACGGCGATGACGGCCGAACGAACCTTTTCCGTCTTCGCCTTCGAGGCCGCGTCCGGCAAGAAGCTGTGGCAACGCGATTTCGAGTCCGGCAAGCTGCCCCGGATCACGCCGCCGAACAGCCATGCGTCGAGCACTCCCGCCAGCGACGGCCAGCAGGTTTACGTTTACTTCAGCACGCTGGGACTCATTGCGCTCGATGCGATGAACGGCGACGAGAAATGGAAACGCTCGCTGCCAAGCCCCAGTTATTTGATGGACTGGGGAGCCGCCTCGTCACCGATCGTGCATGATGGCACGGTCTACTTCAACCAGGACGATGATCTGTCGCCGGTGCTGTTCTCGGTCGATGCGAAGTCGGGAGCCATGAAGTGGACCGCCGAGCGATCCGACATGCTGGGTGGTTACGCGGTGCCGGTCATCTGCGAGGCGAACGGCCAAACCGATGTCGTGATCTCCGGCAGCGGGTTTCTGAAAGGCTACGATCCGGCGACCGGAGCCGAACGCTGGAGCAGCAACTCCACGCTTCGGACGATGATGGCCTCGCCAGTCGTGCGAGACGGGATCATCTACCTCTCGTCTCAAAGCTACGGCGACGAGAAACGAACTCTGAAGTTCGCGCTGCTGGAATGGCTCGACACCAATCAGGACGGCAAGCTGGCCAAGGCGGAGATCCCGAAGGAATTCGCCTCACGCTTCGACGCCTCCGACAAAAACGGCGATGGAGTCATCGCCGAAGGAGAACTCGACACGGCGTTTCAATCGTCGAAGAACCAAGCGGGCGGAGGCAACACGATCCAAGCCGTGCGCGGTGGTGGCCGTGGTGACGTGACGAAGACGCACGTCCTGTGGAACATCAGCAACAAATCGCCGTCGAACATCGTCTCGCCCGTCGTCGTTGGCGAGCAACTCTTCATCGTCAAGAAGGGGGGCCTGTCGAGTTCCTTCGACGCCGCGACCGGCAAGAGCCATTGGGAACTCAACCGCATCCGCAACATCGGCGACTACTATGCCTCGCCGGTCGCCGGCGACGGCAAGATTTTTGTCACCGGCGAGAACGGCTTCATCGTCGTGCTGGAACAAGGTCCGAAGTTGAACATCCTCGCAACCAACGATGTGGGCGAGTCGTGCGTTGCCACGCCAACCATCGCCCACGGTCGTCTGTTTGTGCGCGGCCGTGAGTCTCTGTTCTGTTTCGGAGAAGAGTAGTTCACCGTACCGAGACCGTCAGGGAGTGCTCGCGTGTGTAAGCGTTCCACGCAGGCCGCTCCCTGACGGTCGCGGAACGGATTTCAAAAGGACGACGGAAAATGTTTCGACAATTCTGCCAGTCGATTTTCCTGACCGCCATTTTTGTGGCGGCCTCTCTGAGCGCCGCCACCAATTCATTCGCCGGCCCCCGCGTGGACATCGTCATCGGCGACAAAGCTCCCGCGCTGGAGAAGCTCGCGGCCGATGAACTGTCGAGCCAGCTCAAACGCCTCTACGAAGCCAACGTGAAAATCAGCTCGACCGCCCCCACGAACGCCGAGCACGTCCTCTTCGTCGGCAGCCCCGACACAAACACCAGCATGAAACCGTTCGCCAATTCGTGGCCCAGCGGCGACAAGAAACTGACCGACCAAGGCCACTTACTGCGCTCGGTGATTCACAACCAAAAGCCCGCACTGCTGATCGGCGGCGGCAGTCCGGTCGCGACGTATTGGGCCGTCGCCGAATTCGAGCATCAGCTCGGCGTTCGATCGATGCTGTTTGGTGATCTCGATCCGGTTGCTCCGCCGACATTCACGCTTCGCGAGCACGACGTCGTCATCGAGCCGTCGCCGAGACACCGCGGATGGCGATTTAGTAATTCGAGCTACGTTAATTCAGGCAGTTGGAGCACGGAAGAATTTCGGCGATTCTTTCGACAGCTTGCCAAGCTGCGGTTCAATCGCGTCACGATCCATCTTTCTGGTTCTCAGCCATACATTCACTTGGACTACGCCGAGGTGTCGCGTTCGACCAGCAAATTGTTCCTAACCCCTTCGATCGTGGTCTCAGGTGATACGCTTGGTCGGAAGGCATTCGGCGGTGCCAAGCTGTTTGAGCATCCCAACTTCGTCGGAGCAGACAGCTACGCCAAACGCCGCGAACGGGCGGAGACGCATCTTCACTCCGTCATCGCGGCGGCGCAGGAGTTGGGGATCCATGTCGATCTTGCTGTCTACATAGGGGCCATTGGACAATTCCCGGGGGAGTTCGCGAAAGTGGCCGGAGAGAACATCCCAAGGGACGGAAGTACTTTCTCCCCGAGGTTGTCGCAATTACCAAACAAGCCCAAGTTGGCCGAGTTTGTGAAAGTCTGGATTGAAGCGATCGTCAAGAGCTATCCCACAATCGACGGTTTGCAACTCAACTCCGATGACCGTGAGGAATCCGCCGTTGAATGGCTCGTTGAGAAGACCGACCCTTTGAAACGAGCAGATGGGCGAGAAGTTCTGCTGTCAAGGAGACAATACTCGAAAGGCAAATGGATGAGCATGCCGTTCCATGAAGCCCAATCGTCCGTTCCGGCCATCATGGATTTGCCATTGGGCGAATCAAGCTTCGGCGTGCTCCCGAGTTTTCGTCCGCAATTTTGGGAAGCGGACTGGGGAAAGATCATTCGCCGTGATTGTGGCTTTGAAGTGCTGGAATCGGGCATCGGTGAAAATGATCTCGGCGTCTATTGGCTGAGCCGCAACAGTTGCCAACAGCCCCTGTCGCCAATGCAGGCGTGCCACGAATTGCTCGCACCAGTTTGCGGCGAGGAAGTCGATCACCGCGTTTGGAAAGCGATCGAACTCGTCGAACTGGTGGCCGAGAATAGCCCGATCGACGGAACTGGAATCGGTATCGAGAACAATCTGAAGGAGACATTTGCTCTGCCGAAGGCGTGGAACGTGGCCAAGGACAGCTACCTCAACGCGATGAACGAGATGTACCGCGCGAACACGCGAGCACGCGAGGGAGGCCGAGCCTACACGCTGTATCTGGCTCGACGATTCGAGTTCGCCTACGAGTACATGAACTGCGTCGAAGCAGTTCGCAAGTCGGCAATTGCCGAGCGTGACAACGACCGCGACACTCAAATCGCTGAGATCGAAAAGGCCATTGAGTCACTCAACAACGCGCTGAACGCGATGGCGGCGGTGGCTCGCAGCAACAGTGATCGCGGGTTGATCGCGGTGCTCAACGAGTACGGTTATCGTCCGCTCAAGAAGAAACTGGCCGAGGCGGAAGCGGCGGCGAAGTGAGCTTTGGAGTGCGGTGTGTCAGCACCGCTTTGGATTCGCCCGTCGTGGCTGGCCGTCTGCCGAAATTCAAAAGATCGAAAGCGGTGCTGA
>CAZILR010000309.1:0-6562 GCA_964539995.1 uncultured Planctomyces sp. | reverse complement strand
TTCGTCGCGCCCGTAGCCTTCGCCGTCGTGAAATTGACACTAACGGCATTCACGAAGGCCGCGTAGTCCAAGCGGTCGCGGAGTCCGCCGCCGCCATCCAGTTCAGCAAATGAACCTGCGGCGACGCCGAGCGTGAAGACGTCTGTTTGCGTGCCACCGGCCAGAATCTCGAAGGCCGAGAAGCGCAGGCCATCGAGCGTGCCGGTGAGTTGTCCGTCGAGCTGCCAGTTGTTGACGCTGTTCGTGCCGACCAGACGATCGGTCTTGGCCTTGCCGCCGACGAGTCGCTCGATGTTGGAAATTCCACCGGTTCCCGTGGCCGCACCGGTGGCCAAGTTCACGATGACGGCGCTGCTGATCGCGTTGTACGTCAGCGTGTCCTCGCCGCCACCGCCGGTGATCTGGCCGGTCAGCTTCGCGGCGCTCGCGGTGAACGCGAACGTGTCGTTGGCGCTACCGCCGGTCAGGTGCTCGAAGCCGGCGAACGTCACATGGCCGACCGTTCCGGCATCGAGTTTCGTCACGTTCCAGGTGCTGTCAGCGTCGGCTCCCACCAACGTGTCGCTACCCGCGCTGCCATTCAGGCTCACCGTTTCAATGCCGGCCGAGTCCAGAATGACGTCGTTGATCGTCATCGTCGTGCCGTTCAGCGTGACGCGATCGTTTCCGGCCGAGCCGTCCACGGTCACTGTGTCATTTCCCGCACCGCCGTAGACCGCCATGTGTCGCAGCGTCGACGTCGTGACCGTGTTGAGCACGACCTTATTGAGCGTGACTTTCACGCCTTCGCCGACGTTCCAACCGGGCGCAATCGCGATCGCGTCGTTACCTGTTGTGCCGCCGATGGCGAGAGTGCTTCCCTGAACCTCAGTGATGCCGATCGTCAGTGCCCGTTGAATGGATGTGCTCGTGGCGGTCCCCGCGTCGATCACCGTCACCTTGACCAGATACGTTCCCGCATTGCTGAAGGTGCGAGACACCAAGGTTCCATCAGTGCCGCTGACAAATTGCTTCGCCGTCGTGTCACCCCAATCAATGAGGTAACTCACGACGTTGTCCGACGGCGCGTTCGTGTCCAAAGTGAACGAACGAGCCTGACCTCGGACTCCACTGAATCCGTCCGTGGACGTCATGGTCGCAATCAGTTCAAAGTCTGGCGGTACGGAGCCATCCGTGATCCGAGGCAGAAAGACCAGCGAACCGGCAGGCGGCGCGGCGGTCTCCGACAAATTGATCAGCTCGGATTTGAAGACTCCTAGCAGTCCGGCAAACACGAGGTTTTGCAAATTCCGCAGCGGAACGCCGAGCGGGCGATCGTCACCGCGCGGGCGGGCGTCGTTCGTGCCGGTGCCTCCGTCGACCACGTTCACCTGACCGTCGCCGCCGTAGGCCAAGTCGTTGCCGGCTTCACCAAAGACGGAATCATCGCGGTGCTGTCCGTAGAGCGAATCGTTGCCGTCGCCGCCGCGAATTGAGTCGCGACTGATGAGGGACGCTCCGCCATCGCGCCGGTAATGCCCGGCCAGTTCAAAGTTTTCGCGGTTCAGGAAATTCAGCTCGAAGGCGGGATTCGGACTGATGATTCGCTGATTGGGCGTCTGCGTGGAGTACGTCACGAACATCGACGCGCTGTCGCCGAGGACAAAATCGTCGCCCGTGTCTCCGAACACCGAATCGTTGCCGACGATGATCGTCGCCAGTTGAGTCGAGGAGACACGGTCGCCGAAGAACGGATGACTGTAGCGTGCCCGCAAGTCGTTGAACGTCGTCAGGTGGTTGCGACTGGTGTACGACGAATTCCGTTTGACTCCGAGCGCCGCGCTGCCGCCGACATCGTTCAGCAAGATTTGAATTGTCTGGTCGAGCTTCGGATCTTGGGCTCCCGGCAACGGCGGCGATTGCAGCACCAGCGGAACCACCACGATCCCGAAGTCGCCGAACAGGACGTCGTTTCCTTCGTTTCCGTTGATCAAATCATTGCCCATCGTCAGATCAAAATCGTAATCCGCGACAAGCTGGCTGAGCGTGGCAGTCGCAATGGTTCGCGAGAGGCGATTCTGGTCACGCTGTAGGTGTTCGGCGAGCAGGCTCTTCCTCGTCGTTTCCTGATTCGCCAGCACGAATCGAACGACTTCCCAGGTGCTTGCATCCATGCTGGATCCGAGTGGCACCTGATCGAGCCGCAGTCCGGTGACAATCGGTGTCCCCAACAAAGCCCAATCACCGAAGACGAGATCGTCGCCGGCTCCCGAAGCGATCGTGTCGTTGCCGATGAACAGGTCGTGATGATCGTGATCCGTCCCGCTGGTCACGCGGCTTGGAACCGTGGCATTCGCAGCGATCATCGTTTGCAAGACTTGGTAATGAGCCTCGAACACGACCGATTCCAGGTCGAGCACGGCCTGTCGCACATCGGCGAGATAGTTGTGAGCCGCCAAGGCCGCCGCCATGAATCGATTTTGCGGAACCTGCAATCCGCTGACATACGGTGTGAGAAGGACTGCGTCGTCGCCGAAGATGTTGTCGATCCCGTCGCCACCGCGAACGCAATCCTCGCCGATGCGAATGTCGTGATTGTGGACGACGTTTTGCACGTCGTGCTCAAGGTGATCGAGGTCGGCACTCAAACTTCGCAGGCTGTGCCGAACCAAGTCCAGCGCGTTCTGTGCGTCGGTTGCCGCCGTGTCGATCTCGGTGAATCCCGTCACCAGCGGTGCGTAAACCGTGGCGTTGTCGCCCACGAGCAGGTCGTTCCCCGTGCCACCGTCGATCGTGTCATTTCCCGGAAGAACTCCGACGTGTTGGACCACGTCCGGAATAAAGGCCACCAGCGGTTTTAGCGAAGTTCCATCGGCACGTTCTGGATTCTGTGCTCTAACCTGGTTCAGCACGCCATCGGTGACGTCCGGCAGAACGAGGGAGGACGACAGACTGGTCGCATACGGCGCGTTGAGATCCATGACCTCTGGGTTCAGAGTCCACGGAACCATGAACGATGCTCCGAACGTATCCAAGACGATCGGATTAGTAAGCCCGTCCGCTGTGGAAATCAGACGCAGGCCGTTGAAGACATGCGGAAGGTCCGTCAACACCGAGGAGAGGTTTGTTGCACCGTCTCCGAAGATCGCGTCGTTGTCAGCGTCACCGTTGAGCAAATCGTTGCCGCGCTGACCGAACAGCACGTCATCTCCCGTTCCACCGGCCAGCGAGTCGTTGTTCGCCGGTGTCAGGTCGATCGCCAGCAGGTTTGTGTTCCACGCACCGTTGTCCGACTGCAAGTGTTTCTTGCCGTCCGCATCGAAGGCTCCGGTCAGCACAATCATGTCGGCTCGCAAGAGAGTTTGCGCGAGGTTCGGATCGGTGATGCGCAGCGGAGTCGTATCCAAGTCGATCGAACCGACCAGTGTTCCAACCTCTTCGAGGTACACATCGCGGTGGTGGTGGATGCCGTCTTGATTGAGCCGTGCCGTGCCATCCGCATTGAACGCTCGGCGGATGTAGCCCACGTCCGCGATCAAAATGTCGTTGCCGTCGCCGCCGGCCATCAGGTCGTCACCCAACTCGCCGATTAACTCATCGTCGTCCGAGCCGCCGCCGATCGAATCGTCGCCGCGCTGGCCATGAATGCTGTCCTGCCCCGCGTCTCCGTACAAGAAATCGTTCCCTGAGACGTAATCCGCATCGTCGAAGCGTTGCACGTCGCGAATCACATCCGGGTACGGTCCGGCATACGTCACCCAGGTGCTGGGAGGTGTCGTGGAAAGAACGGTACGAGTGATTCGGCCATTGTCGCCGAGAATGACGTCGGCCCCATCGTTCGCAGAGACGAACGCCTCCAGGCGAATGTCGCTCGCCGGAGTCGTCGGCGGATCGCCGCCGTAGATGTGATCGTTCCCGTCAACTCCGTTGAGCACATTGTGTCCGCCCGTCAGGTCGTCCTGCCCCGCGCCGCCGTAAATCGAGTCATCCCCTTGCTGTCCCAGGATGAAATCGTCGCCAGCATCGCCGAAGAGCGTGTCGTTCCCCGCGCCATCCGCCGCTGTGATGAAGATCGACAAGAAATTCTGATTGACCGGCAGCGAGACATCAAACCGTCCGTGATCGCCGAGGACGACGTCGTGGTTTCCGCCACCGCGGACCACGTCAGCTCCGGTCCCGCCAAACACGAAGTCCTCGCCGTTACCGGAGGAGATCGAATCGTTGTCACCGAGTACCGAATTCGTGGATTCGAGAATCGACAGCCCACGGAACTCGCTGGAACCATTGAGCAGAGCCTGGCCGTTGTCGCCAAGAACAATGTCCTCTCCGAAACCGGTGGAGATTGTGTCTTTCGCGAATCCGCCCAGGACGATGTTGTGACCATCCGCCGCGTCGATGAGATCGTCGCCCCCCTTGTCCGGCTGAGTCGTTTGGAAGGACGTCATCACTCCGTTGTTGTTCCAAACAAACTCGCCGTTGTCTCCCATCACGATGTCGGCGAAGTTGCCTGATGTGGTGACTTGGTCGGATCCCATGCCGGCGATGATGCGATTCTCACCGCTGCCGCCCGCGATCGTGTCGTTCCACAGCGGCTGATCGACGGAGTCCGTGCTCTCCAGCTTGACCGCCACGTTGCCGACGGTCGCGCCCGAGAACAAGATCGAGCCGTTATCGCCGATGATCCAATCGGCTCCGGTTCCGACCGTGACGCTGTCGGCTCCTTCGCCCGCCAACACGGTGTTGTCGCCGTCACTGACGTTGATCGTGTCCGCCGCACCTTCGGCATGGAGGACCGTTTGGATTTGCTGGAACACTCCCGCTGCGGTCCAGTCGATTTGCCCGTTATCGCCGATGACCAGATCAACGCCACCGAGCGCCGTCACCGTGTCGGAGCCTTTGCCACCGAGAATCAAATTGTCTCCGGCACCCGCGGTGATGGTGTCGTTTCCGCCGAGCGTCGGATTGTTCGTCTTAGCTTGCAACAGCCGCGTCGTGTTCGGCGTGTAGGTCACCTGACCGTTGTCGCCGACAACGATGTCGCTGCTAGTGCCGGTCGTGACGCTGTCATTGCCGAAGCCACCGAGCACGATGTTGTTGCCGTCAGCCAGGTCGAGGACATCATCGCCGCCGTTGTCTGGTTCGGTTGTTTGGAACGACGTCAGGACGCCGTTGTTGTCCCAGTTGAATTCGCCGTTGTCTCCCAGTACGAAGTCGGCAAAGTTGCCCGACGTGGTGACTCGGTCGGCTCCCATGCCGCCGATGATTCGATTCTCGCCACTGCCCCCTGCGATCGTGTCGTTCCACAGTGGTTGATCGACCGTGTCCGTGCTTTCCAACTTCACGACCACATTGCCGACCGTCGCACCCGAAAACAGGATCGAACCGTTGTCGCCAACGATCCAATCGAACCCGGTCCCTGCGGTGACGCTGTCAGCTCCCTCACCCGCCAGCACGGTGTTGTTTCCGTCGGCAACGTCAATCGTGTCGGCGGCTCCATCGGCATGAAGGACCGTTTGGATTTGCTGGAAGACTCCCGCCGCGGTCCAGTCGATTTGTCCGTTGTCGCCGATGACGAGATCAACGCCACCGATCGCAGTCACCGTGTCGGAACCTTTACCACCCAGAATCAAGTTGTCACCGAGACCAGCCGCGATCGTGTCGTTTCCGCCGAGCGTCGGATCGGTCGTTTTCACCTGTTGCAGAAGCGTGGTGTTCGTCGTGTAGGTCGCTTGGCCGTTATCGCCGAGGATGATGTCCGCGTCCGTGCCCGTCGCGATCGAGTCGTTTCCGAAACCGCCCAGCACGATGTTCGCACCGTCGCCCGCGTCGATCTGATCGTTGTCTCCGATGCCAGGATCGCTCGTTGCAATCAGGACCGGCAGCAGATTGGCTGCATCAAACGTCGCCTGTCCGTTGTCACCCACGATTAAGTCGCCACCCGTGCTCCCCGTGATCGTGTCGCGGCCGTTGCCGCCAAAGGCGGTGTCGTTGCCGGCGTTGAGATGGATCGTGTCATGATCCCCATCGTTCGGTCGTTGCGTCTGGATCAAGACGACATTGCCGGTGGTCAGAATGCGACTGGTTCCCGCTGTCTGCTCGATGCGACCGTGATCGCCAAAGACGATGTCGTTGCCACCGTTGCCATTGATCGTGTCGCGTCCCACGGCGAGCGTGTCACGAGTGATCGCGACTGCGGCATCCGTGACCGGCACGGTCAGCAGCCGCGCCACGATAGCCGCGTCGAGTTCGCTCTTGCTGACATCAAACGTGAGATTGAATCCCGAATCACCGTAGATGTGATCGCTTCCGTCGCCGCCGTCGATGGAGTCATTTCCGGAACCACCCGCGATCTGATCGCTGGCCTGACTGCCCTTGAGCGTGTCGTTCCCCGCACCGCCGTAGATGACGACGGCTTGGTTGCTCGCACTCGCGTCGATCACGTCGTTGCCGGAATGCGTGAAAGTCACAGCGTCTCCATTGACGATGTTCAAATCGGGTCGCGCGTCGTAACGCTGGCCGTCTTGCGAGGTGTCGCCGTAGATCACCAGCGGCGACGAGCTTCCTCCGCCCGCCGTGATGGTGA
>CAZILR010000308.1:0-6580 GCA_964539995.1 uncultured Planctomyces sp. | reverse complement strand
GGAGCTGCGACCCGACTGAGCGTGATTGCTGACTTTCACTTTGTCGTTGAAGAACAACTCGAAGACTTGGCCCCAACCAGTCAGCGTTGGCCGATCCTCTGGCGGCTTCGCATACGAAGCCATCGTCGAATCGCCGATCATCGCGATCTTGATCGGCCGCAGATCATGGCTGGTGTTGTCAGCCAACTTTTGTGACGCCGTAGCGTCGAGAGCTTGCATCGCAGTGGCGTAGCGTTTGCCGAACTCGCGCAGAGAGGGGGAGTCGAAATGTACGACGTCCCCTTTGTGCTTGAGATCCTTGGACGACGCGACGGTAGTGTGCGGGACGAGCTTCGGCAGCGCGTTGATCTGCTCGTTGACGAGCGGCCAATAGTTCGGCTTGCCGTCTTTGGATTCGCGTTGCAGGAACTGGCCGAGTTCACCGGCCACGAACGGGACTTCGCCGGCATTCAATTCGGTGCGTAGATCGCGGACCATTTGAGCCAGCCGCTCGGCGTAGTTCTTCGCGGTCGTCTCCGAGCCGGAATCCCCTTCGCCTTGATGCCAGAGGATGCCTTTGAGCGTTCCATCCTGCATCGCCGATTGCGTGCGTTCGACGGCTTGCTTGTAGAGGTCGCCTCCCTTTTGCCAACGCGCAAGCGGAGTGCCTCCCACCGCGCACGGCACCAATCCGATGACGGCATCCGGCTGAGCCTCGGCCATCACTCGGCCGAACGTCGTCCCCAGTCCGACTCCGGCGATCGGCTTGTCGAAATGCAGCGGATCAACGCCCGCCGCCCATGTCTTCTCTTTCGTGAACTTGAGCACTCGCGTAGGCGGCTGCTTGTCCTGTTCCTCAATCGCTCCGCGTCCGGCCATGTTCGACTGGCCGATGAGCAGGTACAGATGAAACTTCTCCTTGGCCGACAGCTTGAGCGGTTCGTCGGACCGCGACATCGCGATGAGATTTCCGAGAATCAAAAGCCACAAGACGAGCCGTCGCATCGGTTAGTCCTTTTTTGAGTTCGCTGGATCGATGGCGATGAGGTTACTCGCCGTTGGCACGACCGCAACTGCGGCGTCGTTGGTTGTGGAACGCGACAAGTCGCCGCCTCGACTTTGCACAGGGTTGCTGCGCGAGTCGGCAGCAATCGCCGATGCCGGATTTGGCCAAAGAGCACAACTCGCGAGGAATTCGGGAGTTTCGCAGCGAAGCGGAACTCGGTACGGCGTTTGCCAAGCAGTGTTCCGAACATTGAACAGACCATTGGCGAAGTTGAGTTGTCCGCGAGGAGCGCCCCCACGCGGATCGACGAAGCTCGACAAGGATGAAGTTTCCAAAATATTCGGCTGCTGATCCGCGATGAGTGGGTCGGCTGGGGGCGTAGCTGGGGTTTCTCCGCGTCGGAGGGATTCTGGACGAGCGCCTACGCTCCCCAGTCGACCTTCTCATCGCGGATTCCTTTTACGCCGACTATCTTTGCCGGCATGACAATTTCCTCTTCCGATTCCATCTCGTCGCCGAATTCGTCGGCTCGCCCGCCGCGCGTTTGCAGTTTTGAAAGTCGCAAACAGGACGAGATGCGTTCGCTGATCGAACGCCACGGCGGAGCTGCGACCATCGCCGCGTCCATGCGCGAAGTGCCGCTCGAAAACAACACAGCGGTGTTCCAGTTTCTCGATCGGTTGCTCACGGGTGATTTCGATGCCGTGATCTTCATGACCGGAGTCGGTGCGAGAACACTGCTGGAGGTCGTGGAATCAAAACTCGAACGCGCGACATTCTTCGACGCCCTGCAACGCTGTTGCGTGATCGTTCGTGGTCCGAAACCGACTGCGGTTCTGCGTGAGTGGGGCGTGCGCATCGACCATCGTGCCCCCGAACCGAACACCTGGCGCGAGTTGCTGAGCGTCATCGACGGTGGACTCAATTTTCCGGCAGCGATTGCGGCATCAACCAGTTCTGCCGGACAGTCACTTCAAAGTCGAACGATTGCGATTCAAGAGTACGGGCTGCCCAGCGCGGAGTTGTATTCAGTTTTGGCCGCTCGTGGCGCGAGCGTCTTGCCGGTCCCCGTCTATCGCTGGGAATTGCCGACGGACACGGCTCCTCTCGAAGCGGCGATCCGCTCCGCCGTCGCTGGCGAGTTCGACGTGCTGCTTTTCACGAGTGCCCAGCAAATCCGGAATGTGCTGGAGATCGCTGAACGAATCGGACTGCGCGAGTCATTCTTGGCCGCGACTCAACGCTGCCGCATCGGCTCGATCGGTCCGACTTGTTCCGAAGCCTTGCGAGAGGCGGGGCTGAACATCGACCTGGAACCCTCGCACCCGCACATGGGGCACCTCGTGCGGGAAACGCTGGGAATTACGAATTGAGAATTACGAATGGCCGTGCAGTCATTCGTAATTCTCAATTCGTAATTCTCATTTCCCCTTCTTCCGTCGGTGTTCGGCCCACATCTCCAGCAGCGTTTCTTCGCACGAGTAGCGGAACTGAAATCCGAGTTCGTTCTGCAAACGAGCGGGTGACACGACCCACGGATAGCGAGCGAAGTGATGCAGGCTAGGCGGGAAGTCGAAGATCGGCAGGCGCAGTCCCCACCAAATCGTCGTGGCTAATTTCATCGACCAGTACGGCAAACTGATGGCTCGGCGATTCGTCAGCTTCGCGAGTTTGGTCAGCGGCAGGCAATCGGGCGGGCCGACGTTGAACGGGCCGCGTGCGTTGCCTCGCAGAATGGCCCAAGTGGCCGCGACGCAATCGTCCTCATGCACGAAGTGCAGCGACACGTCGCGCCCTTCGGGGAGCACCATAAACGGGAGGTTCAATACATACCGGCTGAGGTAGTTGCTGACACCTTTACCGCCGATGATGACCGGGCGAGTCCACGCGACGGCGACGTCCGGCAACTCGTCGTGCAGTGTTTTGATCTCGGCTTCGAGTGCGGCCTTGTCGGCGGAGTATTGAAACTCGGTGCAAGCTCGGATCGGCCAGTCTTCCGGGATGGGAAGGGGATTGTCCGGCCACGCGCCGTATGCGGTCGCGCTGGAGGCCATCAAGAATCGCTGCGGTCGGATCGCACGCACCGCCTCAAAAACATTCTTCGTGCCGTTGACGTTGATGTCGTGCATCAGCTTCGTGTCACGGATCGGATTCACGACGAATGCTAGATGCACGATCGTGTCGGGCTGAAAGTTGGAGAGCGCGGTGCGGACGTCGGGGCTGCGAACGTCGGCCTTGAAGAACTCTTGTGGCTCCGAGTCCTTCGGCGGGAGAACGTCGATGCCCAGCACCTGCGTCGTCGGAGACTCGCGGCGAATGTGCTCAACGAGCTTGCGCCCGTAGTAGCCGGAACTGCCTGTGATCGCGATGCGTTGCATGATGAGTAGGTCAGCCTTTCCAGGCTAACTCGATGGGCGTTGCGGGATGATCGGGTGTCGGTTGCACGTCTGGTCAACCAGGAAAGGCTGACCTACTTGGGGTTCAACGGCTGCTTCGGCCAACTTCGTCCTTGGCGAATGACTTTTTTCAGCTCACGCTGGTACGGAAAGAAGTCGACCTGAATCGTGTGCCGAGTGCTCTTAGTGTACCGCTTGGTGACGGCGGTTCGGTGCTGTTGGATTTCGGCTGACATCACATCGCGTGACGGTAGGCCAGACTCACCCTTCAGAATTTCCGCGACCCATTTGGCCTGAGCCTCGGCCAGGGGCATGATGGCTCCCCACGGTTGCACGAGGCCGATGAAGTACAGCCCCGATTGGTCGGGATGCGCGACTTGGTGAAACAGGCGGACCTCGTTGTTCAACGGATCGATGATCGACTTGTCGAAGAACGGAAATGTGATGTCGTAGCCGGTACACCAGACGATGAGGTCGATCTTCTCGACGCTGCCGTCGACGAACTTCACGCTGTCACCGCACAGCTCTTGCACGTTCGGCTTGATCTTGAGATAGCCATGCCCGATCACGTTGAAGAGATCGGCGGAGATCGTTGGGTGCTCTTGCAGCACGCTATGTTCGGGTTCTGGCAGGCCGTACCACGACATCTTGCCGCGCGCCCACCACAAGCTCGCCGCAAACAGCGGGCGGATCATCCACCAGGGAAGGTAGGTCCACAGCCAGCTTGGCAGGATCGTGTCCATCGCCCAGCCGAACATGTATTTGGGAATGACGTGTGCGCCACGCCGCACGGACATGAACGTCGCCTCGGCGATTCGTGAGGATTCGCAGGCAATGTCGCACGACGAGTTCCCGAAGCCGACGACGAGCACGCGCTTGCCGACGACGAGGTCCGGCGTGCGGTAGTGGTGCGAGTGCATCTGCTGGCCGTGGAACTCGCCGGGATACGTCACCATGCGCGGGTTCCAGTGATGTCCGTTCGCAACCAGCACTGCTCCGTAGCGGTTCGTGCGTGGCTGACCGTCGGGACCGACGACGGTCACGTTCCAGTCGCCGTTGCCGAGCGGTTCGACCTTCTCGACCTTCGTGCGGAACGTGATCGTGTCACGGAAGCCGAAGTGATCGACGTAGCTCTCGAAGTATCTCAGGACATGCTCGTGATCGGGAAACGGCACCCAGTCTCGCGGCAGCGGGAAATCGGAATAGGCCATCGTGTCGCGCGACGTGTTGATGTGCAGCGACCGATAGGCCGAGCTGCGGCCGTTGTCATTGTCGTAGCGCCACATGCCGCCGATACCGCTGCCGATCTCGAAGCAGTCGTAAGGGATGCCTCGCTCACGCAGCGTTTTGGCGGCGGCGATGCCGGACGAACCCGCTCCGATGATGCACGCTTTGCGCGGGGAACCGTTGGACGATGTGTGGTCACTCATGCTGCGATGCCGCCTGACGGCGAAACTACGAACGATTCAGCCAGCGAACGAGTACGTCCTGATACTCCTGAGTCCGCTCGGCAAAGAACATGTGGCCGGCTCCGGGCCACAGCACCAACTCCGCACCTCGCACTTGATCGGCAATCCAGCGCGTGTGGGACGCGGGAATGTAGGGGTCCGAGTCACCGCCAGCAATCAGCGTCGGGCAATTGATGCGACCGATGCAATCCGACAGGTCCACGCGCGAGATTTTGCGGAACAACTCGGCCATGATCACCGTGTCGTGCTGACCAAACACAGCGAACCAATCTCTCATGGACTCTTCGTAAGCTGGCGACGAGTGAAACGCTTTGAAGTCTCCGACACCCGATCCGATCACCAGATTGAACAGCCGTCGCTGGCCGCCGACCGAGCCGAATCCCAGCCGCACCATCCAGCGTGTGAGCGTGCTCAAGCTCATCCGTTGGAAGCGGCCGATCAGTCCCAACCATTTGCCGATCGCGAAACCGGAAATGCTCAGGATGCTGCGAACTCGTTGCGGAAAATGGACTCCCATCGCCAGCGCGGTGAAGCCTCCCGTAGACCAACCAACGAAATCGGCCGGCTCATCGCCGATCAATTGTTGCAGAGCGGTTTCGTACCAACCGGCCCACATTTCGGAGGTCACATCGTCCCAAGACTCAATTGCCGAGCGTTCAACCTTCGCGGGGTAGTGCCCCGGCAGACTCAGCGAAATCCAACGACGGCCGTCGCGAATTTCGGGAGGCATTGTCGGCAGCCAAAGATTGACGCTCGAAGTGATGCCGTGAATGAAGACAACGGGAGGTCCAGGAGCGGACTCATTCGCGGAGATGGCGGCCAGCGTTTGACCGGGCAGAGAAATCGTGTGGCTGTGCATTTTGGAGAACGTGCGTTTTGTGGGTGCGGCGATCATACTGCCTGCCTCTGGGTTTTGGACCTCACACGATCAAGGAGTTCACGCGAGATGTCACACCGTCTGAGTTTGCTGCTGTGGAGTTGGATTCTGTTCGTCTCGGCCATCAGCTTTGCCGAGGAACCTGCCGTGAAACTGAAGGCGGGTGACCGCATCGTCTTTTTGGGAGACTCGATCACTCAAGGTGGGGCCGGGCCTAACGGATATGTCACGATGATTCGGCAAGCTCTCGACAAGAAGCACGCCGACCTCAAAATCGAAGTGATCGGTGCGGGCATCAGCGGCAACAAAGTTCCCGACCTGCAACGCCGAGTCGATAAAGACGTCATCGCCAAGAAGCCGACCATCGTCGTCATTTACATCGGCATCAACGACGTCTGGCACGGGGAAAAAGATCCGACTCGCGGCACATTGCCGGAGGCTTTTGAAGCCGGCCTGAAAGAAGTGATCGGCAAGTGCCGTGACGCCGGAGCGACCGTCGTCCTTTGCACTCCGAGTGTCATCGGAGAGAAGCTCGATGGTGCGAATTCGCTCGACGCGAAGCTCGATCAGTATTCCGATCTTAGCCGCAAGCTCGCGAAAGAACTCAAGCTGCCGCTGTGCGATCTGCGCAAGGCGTTTCTCGAACACATCAAGGCCAACAATAAAGACAACGCCGAGAAGGGCATCCTGACTTCCGATCGCGTGCATCTGAATCAGGCCGGCAATCAATTCGTCGCCGACACGATGCTCAAGACGTTGGACCAGTAGTGACAGGTCGGGTTTTCAGCGTAGGGTGGGTCGAGTCATCGAGACCCACCAAATCCCCGCGTCACATGGTGGGTCTCGATGACTC
>CAZILR010000307.1:0-6581 GCA_964539995.1 uncultured Planctomyces sp. | reverse complement strand
CCTTTGGTGGCGAGATACTACCAACGCCACCAGAGACGTCAACAGCGAGGCGAGCAGAATTCTCTCATTTACTGCTCGGACAAGAATTGACATGGTGAGCAATAGCGTTAATGTACGTCGGAAACAGGGAGGGCCGACAAATGAGAAGGTGCGCAAGGTTCATCCAAGTGGTTGTCGTTGGATAAACCGCCAAAGGCCCGGAGGGGCGAGTCGAAAACGGGGACGGCCGCAAACTGTGACCCGATTCGGCGAGGCGACCACTTTTGCGAGTGGTTAGAGAAACGTCCCGCAGGTGCTTGTAACACCTGCGGGACTCATCACAAACCGACGTTTCCGCCAGAGTGCGACGTAAGCACTTTCATTCTAGCGGATGCGTCCCAAGTGGGAAGGCGAGTCCGCGATGAAGTGCCCAACATGCACGGCCGAAGGCCGCAAACACGGCAAAGACAAATCAGGCCAACAGCGTTACCGATGCAACCAGTGCTGCAAGACGTACCTCGCCCCGAAGCCAATGGCCGGGAGCCGAACGCCGCTGAAACAAGTCGCGTTCGCCTTGAACCTCTTGCTTGAGGGAACATCGGCGCGAGCGATCGAACGGCTCACTGGTTTGAACTACGAGACCGTCATCGCGTGGATGGTGAAGGCCGGTGAACAATGCAACGACTTTATGTCGTTCGCGGTCTATCAGCACGAAGTTGCCGACGTGGAAGTTGACGAGCAGTGGGGCTTCGTGTTCTGCAAAGAAAAGACGGCCTTCCTCAACAACTACGGCCCCGAAGTTGGCGACGCCTAC
This sequence comes from uncultured Planctomyces sp., assembly GCA_964539995.1. Taxonomy (GTDB): domain Bacteria; phylum Planctomycetota; class Planctomycetia; order Planctomycetales; family Planctomycetaceae; genus SXKJ01. Next base: position 5,788 of record CAZILR010000307.1, on the reverse strand, counting down.
GTCTTCACAGCGATCGAGCGGACTACGAAGCTGGTGCTCGCGTTTCATCTCGGCAAGCGTGACTCCGACAACACCGAATACTTCGCCAGTAAGTTGAACATGGCGACGGCTGGCCGATTCCAACTCTCGACCGACGGATACCGTCCGTACCTCACGGCGATCCCGGCCGCGTTCCGACAGGGCATCAACTTCGCACAGTTGGCGAAGAACTACGCCAACCCCGATGAGGCGGAGAGGCGTAGGTATTCGCCGCCTAAAATTGTGAGAACCGAGAAGCTACCTATCTGCGGAAGCCCTGACCCGTCGCGAATCTGCACGAGTCATGTTGAACGCCACAACTTGTCAACGCGGATGCACGTCCGCCGCATGGCTCGATTGACCAACGCGCATAGCAAGAAATGGGAGAACCACGAAGCGATGCTGGCCCTGTACTACTGCTGGTACAACTGGTGCCGTTCACATTCGACACTCAAGAGCACGCCAGCCGTCGCCGCTGGCCTCGCGACAGAGACTTGGACGTTGGAGAAGTTGCTCACCGAGACAGCCAAGATCGAACGGAAGTTTGCTACACTCAGCTAGCCACACCGAAGCCAGTCAGTACCCATTTGCCGTTAAGACTGTCTCGCAAGTGAGCGACCAGTACTACGCCCGCAGCATATCCTCCGGCACATCATGCGCGATGCAGGCGACGCAGTCTCCTTGAGCCACCATCGACGGACCTCGGCAGCCGATGAGGACTCCGGCGGTCGGAGCGAGCACGGGGACCGGTTCACGTTCCGGGCGTTCGGTGAAGTGGATCAGGCCGACGACCTCACCGTCGCCGACGTCTTGGCCAAGTGCGACGACGTTTTCATACAGCCCCGACTCCGGCGCGAAACGGTAGTCATCTCGATGCAATGCTTGCACCCACCGCGCCGGTCGAACACCTCGTTGTTGGCGAGTCTTCGGTTCGCCGCGCAATGCGCCGAAGTGCAGCAGCACTTCGCGCAGGCCGCTTTGAGTCAGTTTATGAACCGCCGTCGTGACTGGCTCACCGCCTCCCATCTCCGTCGTGATGACGATCTTGCCTTGCCGTTCCGCCTCGACGGGCAGCAATCCGGTGCCGGCGATGTCGGCGTACAAAAAGCAAAGCTCCGATCCCCACGCCTCGGTTCCGGCCAGCATCTGGCGGCGTTGTTCGAGGTCGGGGACCAAGTGCATGTGAGCACACGGCACGAAATCCATGCTGCGCCCGCCGGTGTGAATGTCGATGACGATGTCGGCCATCGGAAACAGCACCGTCGTCAGGTAGTGAGCCAGCATCTCGGACGGCGTGCCGCTCGGATTCCCTGGAAAGCAGCGGTTGAAATTCTTGCCGTCCAGTGGATTCAGCCGAGTCATCGCTTTCGATCCCGGCATCGTCAGGCATGGAATCAGAATCACGCGACCGCGAATGTCGGACGCTTGCAGCTCGCGGCACAGCTTGAGGATCGCGACTTGTCCGGGGTACTCGTCGCCATGATTGCCGGCCATCGCCAAGACCGTCGGGCCATCGAATTTCGTGTCTCGCACGCCGTCGCCGTCAGCGTCGGTGTAGCGATCCCCGTTCTGAATCACGGTGATCGGCACCATTAAGTTCGCCCAACCGCCGAGGTTGTACGAATACGGAATGCACAGATGCCCGTGCTGCTTGCCCGGTTTGTCAAAATCGACCGTCGAATGAATTTGTGTGTCGGCCATGAGAGTGCCTCGTCAGAGTTGTCGTGAGCTACAGAACGACTTATTTGTAAGGTCGATCGTTGCAGGCGGAAAGCAGACCGTCGTTGGAAGGAGTTTTGGATCGTGACCTCGGAAGTCGTCATTCACTTCTGCCGCACTTGCGGCTTCAACAAACCCGCAGAGCAAATCGCGGAAGCGGTGCGTCGCGAGTTGGGGCTGACGGTTGAATGCCGCTCCGGTTTCTGGGGCTGCTTCCGCATCGAGCACAACGGGCAGGCGATCTTCAACCGCTGGCAGACGCGCGGTTGGCTCGGACGGTTGGGCTGGGGGCGAACTCCGACCTCAGCGGAAATCGTCGAGTTGCTCCAGCAACGATCGAAGCACTCCTGAGCGAGCGTGTCGCAACTATTTGGCAGGTGACTTCGCCTTCGCCTTTGGTTTCACTGGCGCACGCGTCATCGGCGGCGCGGCGGGAAGTGTGCTGACGACGAACTCGGAGCGCGGGGCCGGGGCCGGTTGATCTTTCAATTCCACCAACGGCCGCCGCTTGTCGTCCAGCAGCAGCAGCGTGAAGCCTTTCAATCGCTCGGACATGCCGGCGTCAGTGCGATTGTGGATCACAATTTTTTCGAGCGGATAGGCTCCACCCAAATCGAGCTGCCACCACGGCTGGTCGATCTCTGTGGTGCTGGACTGGCTCTTGGCTGCGGCGTTTCCGGCCGGATTGCCGTCGATAGCGAGCGCCGGCTTGGCAGTACCGTCGGTGCTCTTTTGCTCGGCGAATCCGTAGGACGCGACGTTGCGGTTGTCGTACCAAGCCTCGACTTCCGCCAGCGTCAGCACTCCCTTGCGGGGCAACTCGATGCGAATGAATCGAACACGCCTGGGCAGATTAGTCGGCACTGCTGCGACCGGAGCGTCCTGTTCTGGCTCAGGCTTCGTCGTTGCCACTTTCTTTTTCTTGGAGGGTGCGCTTTTGGAGGCGCGAGATGCCGACGTCCCGGAATCGCCTCGCGGGCGGAACACGAACGCAAGGACGAGAATCAAAACGACAGCGCCGCCACCGGCGATCAAAAACATACGATTCAAAGGTCGGCTGGGCTTTGAACTGGCAGGTGTTGCCGACGGCGACGGGCTTGCCGCAGTCACCGGTGCGTCCAACGTCGGCGTTTCAAATTCAGGAGCCGAGTTTTCCTCCAAGCCACTGAACAAGTCTGCCAACGGCGATTGTTCGACCGGCGGTGCGATCGCACTAACCGGAGCGATCATCGGAGCGGGCGCGGGGACCACAACGGTGACAACAGGAGCCGCGAGAGGCACAGCGGGAGCAGCCACCGGAACGGCAACAGGTGCTGCGATCGGAGCAGCAACGGGAGCAACAATAGGCGCTGCGACCGGAGCCGCAGCCGGGATGGCGACAACAACAGGAGCCGCGATTGGAACTGCGACAGCGATGGGAGTTGCAACGGGTCTCGCGACCGGCACCACCGATTTCGGCATGGCCGACTCGATCCGCGATTTCAGATCAGCGTCATAGGCTTGTTTGGATTCGGCATTGAGCAACGTCCTGCGAGCGGCCGCGATTTCGGTGAGCAGCTTCTGAGACGCTTGCCGTTGCGGACCAGTGGCGACTGAGTGCAAGTACGTCGATTGCCGACTCGCCGCCGAGTCGATCACGGACGCATTCGCCTCGTACAGCGCGACTCCCAACAGCCGATAGTGATTCGGAGGCTGCTCGTGCGGCGGAATGCCGAGCCAAAGATAGTAGGGATCAAAGTCGGAGCTCATGGGTTTCTCGGTGGGTCACTCAATTGGCTTCCGCATTGGAGCAGTGACACCTTGATACCGCAAAAGCTCGACCAGAAAAATAGACAGGCCGTGTCAGCCAAACAGCTTTTCAAATCCGGCGCTGAGGTCGTCCGAAGAGTCGGACGGAGATGGCTCGCCGGCGGATTCTTCGCCGAGGCCGAAGGGGAGATCGTGCTCGTCCGTTGTGGCCACTTCCGCATCGGCTTCTGAGACGGCTTCCGCAGCCACTTCCGCATCGGCTTCGGCATCCTCGCCGACGGGAGTTTCGATCGCTGCCGCCGGCTCTTCGCTGTTGTTCGTGAGAAAGTTGAACGGGTCATCGAACGGCTCAGCAGACGAGGGGGCGTGCGAATCGGTGCCCGGACCAGGATTAAACTCAAACGACATCTCGGCCGGCGTTTCCACCTCAGCGACCATCGGAGCGGGAGCGATCGGCGCGGCGACAACTGGCTTGGTTTTTTCGGGAGCCACGACCGGTGGCGCGACTTGTTGAGTTGCGGGAACGGCGGCGGCCTTCGGGATGGACGCATCCGTCAAACCCTCTTCCAGACGTTTCTGCCAGCAATCCAGGTCGGCATCGGTGAGGCCGGCGGCGCGGTCGATGACGAGGTTCGCGTCGCGGCCGATGGTCGGCAGCTTGGCTTTCACCGTCAGCCGGCCGTTGCGAGCGTACTCGAACGTCACGGCGACTGGCGTCTTCGCGGCGAGTCCCGCCGGCAGGTCATGAACCTTGCAGCGGCCAATCGCGGTCGAGTTATTGCCGGTATCGTCGCCCCCCTCGATCACGTCGATCCGCACGCTGGTCTGCCCGTCGCGGCTGAGCGGATAGGTCTTCGTCGCCGAGATCGGCAGCGGTGAGTTCGCTCGAATCATGATGCTGCGACGCGGACGCCCCGTGTCTCGTTCGATGCCCAGTACTCCCAAATCGTGCGAACTGACGTTGGTCAGCGAGATGCCCTTGAGCCGCACCGCGCCCTGCTTCAGCAGCAGGCCGGCATACACCGCCGCTCCGTGAGCGACCGCTTCATCCGGAGACAGCGTGCGATCAGGGACGAGTTCGCATTCTTTCTCCAACATCCGCGCGACGGCCGGCATGCGAGTAGACCCGCCAACCAACAACAACCGCGTGACGTTCAGATCAGTCGTCCCCTGCGCTGCATCCATCCGAGCGAGTGCTGCCTCGGCATCGCGTAGAACTTTGCGAACGGTCAGCAACGTGCGGTCGAGTAAGTCGGCGGTCAGTTCCTCGAACTTCTCGCGTGTGACCGTGATCCGCGCTCGCTGACTGTCCATGCTGACGAACACGGACAGCTCTTCGCGAGCTGACAGCGCATGCTTCGTTTCGATCGCTCGTTGCAACAGAGCCTCGGCGCTGGCGGGATCCTGTCGTGGATCGCGGCCGCACTGCTTTTGAAACTCCTCCGCGAGGTAATCGACCAATCGCTGATCCCAGTCAGCACCGCCGAGGTACACGTCGCCGCCGGTGGCGAGCGCGCGGTATTTGGTGCCGTTGATCTCCATCAGCGTGACGTCGAACGTGCCCCCTCCGAGATCGTAGATCAGCACAACTTCTCGCTGCGCCGAGGCCGCGTCGCGGTTGAGGAATCCTTGTTGAATGCCGTAACAGATCGCGGCAGCGGTCGGCTCGTTGATGATGTCGAGCACGTCGATGCCCGCCAGCCGTCCGGCATCCATCGTGGCCTTGCGACACGGCTCGTTGAAGAACGCCGGCACGGTGATGACCGCTCGGCGAATCGGCCCGAGCTGACGCTCCGCATCCTGCCGCAACTTTCGGAGCACCGCCGCTTGCAACACTTCGGGAGGGAGTTGCTCACCCCGCAATGTTTTGCTGAAGACCGACTCGCCCATGTCCCGCTTCATGAACCGCGCGACTCGCTGCGGTTCAAACTCCGCCGCGTTCACCGCTTCCTTGCCGACGATGCAGCCCGCCTTGTCGAGAAACACGACACTGGGAGTAATCAAGTCCCCTTCGGCGTTCCGCACCGTCATCGGTCGGCCATCGGCATCCAAATAGGCGACGGCCGAGAATGTTGTCCCCAGATCAATTCCCACTGCTCGTTCCGAAGTCATCGCAGGTCTCGCCGTTGTCTGTCCAAGTGCTGCTGTCCTGTCGATTCAGCATGACACGTCGGATTTCAGACTTCCAGAGACAGGACGATGAGGACACGGCTGGCTAATTCGTCGGTCTGCGAAAAATGTAGGGTGGGACCAGCGCAGCGCCGGCCCACCAAACGACCATGAATATGGTGGGCCGGCGCTG